>JAAZAQ010000078.1 GCA_012514225.1 Clostridiales bacterium
ACGGCTACGATGTGTTTCATGTTCCTTCCTCCCCTGATTTTATTATGGAAACCCGGCATCAGCCGGGGACGACGACGGCCTTGACGGCGGAGCTGTCCTGCCCGAAGAGGGTTTTGAGCGTTGCCGCCTCGACGAGCGGCACCCTGTGCGTGATGGCGCGACCGGCGTCGATGCGCCCGGAGCGCAAAAGCCGCAGGGCCAGGGGAAACTGCAGCGCGGGCTCGGCGATGGCGGTGAGCAGCGCCTTTTTTTCAAACACCATCGCGTTGACGTCCAGCTCCGCCCGCGCATCCCGCGCGTCAAAGGTCACACCGCAGGCCAGCACCTTCCCCCCATAGCCCACCAGGCCCATGGCGTCCGGCACCAGCGGGGGCGGCGCGGCGACGAGGGCATTGTCGTAGGAACCGCCCCGCAGCGCTTCCTCGCGGAAGGCGGGCAAAGCCGTGAACAGCACGCCGTCCGCGCCAAAATCCAGGGCGATGTCAGCCGACGCGCGGTTCCGCCTGCTGCCGGCATCCCGGGCCGCCATTACCACGCGCGTCACGCCGCGGAGCCGGGCGTAGGCCAGGCAGAACAGGCCGATAGCGCCCAGGCCGTAAATCAGCAGGCTGCTGCCCGGGGCGGGATCCAAGGTGTCCACACAGCGGATGGCAACGGCCAAGGGCTCGGTCATCGCGGCGACGGCGGGGTCAAGCCCCTCCGCATCGTGCAGCAGGCGCTCGTCCAGGACGAGCTCCTCCCCCATGCCCGACTGGCCGTCCAGCGAGGGGCCGGAGCGGCACAGGCACGGCCGGCCGGACTTGCACGCGTCGCACACGCCGCAGAGGGCCTGGTCTTCCGCGACCACCTGCCGCCCCGGCGGAAAGCGGACCGCGCCTTCCCCGTTTTCCAGCACCCGCGCGCAGATTTCATGCCCCAGGGGGGTGTAGTCTTCCTTCTGCCGCAAAAAATGCAGGTCGGTCCCGCACACGCCGCAGGCCAGCACCTGAACCCTCACCTGTCCGGGGCCGGGACTGCGCGCGGGCGACTCCAGCGTTATAATGTCAAAGCCCCTGCGGCCCTGGAGGTATTTCATGGGCGCGCCACCGTCCTGACTTCCCGGGCGTCCGGCGTCACAGCGCCACCGCCCTGCCCTCTTCCAGGGAGCGGAGCGTGGCCAGCACGATTTCAAGCACCAGGCGGTTTTCCGCCACGGTGACCGAGGGCTCCCGGCCCTCCCGCACGGCGTCCAGGAACTCTCGGATTTCAGCGCGGAACATGTCCACCGGGGGCGCGGTCAGCTCCTGCGGCTGCGCCTCGCCCGCGGGATACCAGGTGAAATTGGAGTTGCTCTGCCCGTCGGCGATGTTGACGCCCGCCTGCAGGTTGTAATGCAGCGTCCCCTTGCTGCCGGTGGCGCGCAGCTCGATGGAGAAGGGCCAGGGGCCGGGCATGTCCAGGCAGGTCTCCACGACCGCCCTGACCCCGGAGGCCCAGGTCAGGCTGGTCGCCACATGCATCCAGCAGCCTTCCGGCGTTTTGTGCCCCACCGCGTAGACCTGCTCCGGCCGGCCCAGGATGCTGGCCAGGAAGTCGATATCGTGGATGTTCAGGTCGTACAGCCCGCCGCCGCTCTTTTTGGGGTCCCGGTGCCAGGTGGACCAGGGGGGAAGCTGGCAGAGGCGCTTTTCGTAAATCATGCGCGGCTCGCCCAGCCTGCCCTGCTGCAGGTAGTCCTGGATGACGACAAACTCCGGCCACCAACGGGCGGCCTGGGCGACCATGAACGCCACCCCGTTCTCCCGGCAGGCGGACACCATGCGGTCGAAGGATTCCAGGGTGAAGGTCACCGGCTTCTCGCACAGCACATGGCACTTGAGCCCCGCCGCCTCGACGGCATACTGCTCATGCAGGTGGGTGGGGGCGCAGATGTCGACGACGTCGACGCGCGTGCCGGCCGCCGCTTCCCGGAGGCCCGGATAGTAGGCGCAGCCGAATTCCTCCGCGAGCTTCCCCGCGTTCTTCGGGTTGGGGTTGACGAAGGCGGCCAGCCGGACGCCCGGCTCTTCCTGGATGGCCTGGGCGTGCTGCCGGGCGATGAACCCTGAGCCGACGATGACGATGTTTTGCATGTTTTCCCTCGCTTTCGGTGTGGAAGGCGACCCCCGTGTATCCGCGGACCCGGCGGGGCTGACTGATGGTTTTCAATCAAATTTAACTGCTGTGATTATAGTCCGGCCGCTTCGCGGCTGTCAATCGGAAGGGCGCCCGGCATTGACACCGCCAGCGCCCGCGTGCATAATTGACACCAGAAAACCACCCCGGAAAACAGCAAAATACCCAAGGAGGTCGTCTTCATGAACATGCTAAGTACATTCAAGGGCTCCCATTTCAGCGAGGTGTTTCCCCGCGGCTGGAACCTGAAGAAAATACAGGCCTGCGCCTCGAACCCCCCGGAGAGCATCGGGGAGCGGCAGCCGTTCTGGCACCCGGACTTCAACATCGCCGAGTGCGGCAGCCTGGACGATTTCGGCGTGTACATGGGCCACGAAATCGCGATGCAGATCAGGAGAGCGAAGGAGGAGGGCCGGCAGCTCATCATGGTGCTGCCCGTGGGCCCGATGGGGATGTACAAGTGGGTGGTCTACTTCCTGACCTCCTGGAACATCGACTGCAAGCACGTGCACGGCTTCAACATGGACGAGTGGTCCGACGCGGAGGGGAACACCCTGAAGGGCAGCGACCCGGCCTCGTTCGAGAACGCCATGCAAAACGCGCTGTACGGCCCGCTGGGCAAGCTGACCGTGCCGGCCAGGCAGCGCAACTTCGCCACCAAGAAGAACCTGCCCGCCTACCCGGAGAAAATCGCGGCCCTGAAGGCCAAGGGCGCCAAACAGGTGATGGTGTACGGCATCGGCCGCGTCTGCCACATCGCCTTCTGGGAGCCGCAGTTCGCCGAGGAATACAAGACCTACGCCCAGTGGAAGAAGGTGCCCTACCGCGTCGGCGCCAACCTGCATCCCTTCACCATCGAGCAGAACGCCATCACCAGCTTCCGCAGCAGCTGGCCGCTGATTCCCTGCTACGCCAACACCATCGGCCCGGGCATCATCTTCGGCACCGATTACGCCATCGGCGGCGCGGACGGCGTGCTGTCCCGCGGGATGCAGTGGCAGGGGCTCTCCCTGTGGATGACGCTGCGCTACGGGCCGGACAAGGCGGTGACCTCCAGCAGCATCCCCACCCTGCCGGGCAGGCTGTTCTACATGAAGGAACTGGCCGGGCCCCTGCAGCCGGACACCAACTGACAGGAAAGCGGGCATCAGATGAAGACCTGGCTTGAGAAGGCGAGGGCGGTCGACCGGGTGCTCTCCGGCGCGCCGTCGTTCGATAAGCACCTGCGGGTGGAGAAGCCGGAATTCCAGCGGCGGCAGAAGGCCGTCGCCGACGCGCTGGCGGCCGCGGGCGTCGACTGCGGCCTGGTGTACTCCGACGAGCACTACTGCGGCGACGTACCCTACCTGGGCGGCAACTGCAACGTGTCCGTCGAGCCGGTGGCCGGCGTCGTCGGCCCCAGGGGCTTTTTCATCCTGGCGGGGCTGGAGGGCGGCTATGTGGCCGAGCAGCTGTCCGGCCGCGCCGGGGCGAGCGTGCACAAGGTGGAGATGCTCAAGCTGGCGGACGAGGAATACCCCATCGACGCGGAGCGCATCGAGGACGTGCTGGAGCAGGCCGCCGGGCGCAAGCCCCGGACCGTCGGCCTGCTGACCCCGCGCGCGGTGCTGCCGCTGGGGGTGTACGAGTACTTCGCCGGGCTGGTGGGCCCGGAGAACGTCGTCGACTGCCAGGAAATCTACTACAAAATCAAGTACATCAAGTCCGACCTGGAGATGGAGCTGACCCGGCAGGCCGCCCGCATCGCGGACTACATGCTGGAGGGCATGCTGGCGGTGCTGGAGCCGGGGATGCTGGAGACGGAGGTCTCCGCCTGGGGCTACCTCATCGGGCAGCAGCTGGGCAGCGAGGGCTTCGGCTTCGACGTGATGGTGACGGCCAACGAGGCCAACCGCACCCTGGTGGGCAAGGCGCTCAACCGCCGCATCGGGCTGGGCGACTACGTGCACCTGGGCGCGGCGCCCAGGTGCGACGGGCTGACCGCCTGCGAGCGCGCCACGGTCATCGCCGTGCCGGAGCCCCGACAGGTGACGGAGGACCAGCGCTTCTGGATTTCCTTCACCGAGGGCGCCTACGAGGTCGGGCTGCGGGAATATGTCCGGGTCGCGGAGAACAACCTGCCCGCCTACCTGCAGGAGCAGGCGCTGGTCGACTACTTCAAGGCCAGGGAGGAAGAGGTCTCCCGGCGCGTCGGGCGGAAGGTGGACCTGGCGCGGCAGAAGCCCTACACCGGCACCCACAACGGCGGCTACACCGAGTGCCAGGAGTTTTACGGCGCCATCACCCTCAAATCCAGGGAGCCCCTGGGCAGCCAGATTGTCACCATGCTGGACGTGGCAGTGCGCGGGGTGGGCAACCGCTGGAACGACGTCGTCATCCCGGGGATGGACTACGTGCTGGTGGAAAAGACCCTGGGCAAGTCCGGGAACCGGGCGGAGGTGCTCAACCGCCTGCCCGTCAACCTCCAGCACCTGGTCGGGATCCATTGACCAAGCAACAAAACACGACAGGAAAGAAGGACCGTACAAGATGAATATCCTCGCCATCGGCTGCCACCCGGACGACCTGGAAATCGGCTGCTTCGGCACGCTGGCCAAGT
Organism: Clostridiales bacterium; assembly: GCA_012514225.1. GTDB lineage: Bacteria > Bacillota > Clostridia > Christensenellales > Aristaeellaceae > UBA6115. The sequence goes on from JAAZAQ010000078.1 coordinate 4,754, forward strand.
ACATCAAGCAGGGGCACAAGGTATCCGTGTGCCAC
>JAAZAQ010000079.1 GCA_012514225.1 Clostridiales bacterium
TGCCGGAATCGCTGACCCAGCGCGAGATGGAAATCGCCTCGTTGGCGGCCTCCGGCCTGCACAACCGGGAAATCGCCAAGCAGCTGTTCATTTCCGAGTATACGGTCAAGAACCACTTGAAGACGATTTTTTCCAAGCTGGACATCGACCGGCGCGCCCGGCTGTCCGAGCTGCTCAGATAGGCATCGCCCCGCGGCGACGCAAAAGCCGGCGCGGCCGCCCGCGCCGGCTTCAGACTGACATGAGACCTTGCTACATCGTCAATGCGTCATGCGACCATTGCCTCCGGGTGATGGAAACAGCTCTCAGGGCATCCTCCGCTAACATCCTTACCGTTGCGCAAAACCTGTCAATCACTCCTTCAAGGCCTCCGAGGAGCCCATTCCGGAAGCCTTTTTCATGCATTTCATCCCTATGGGATTGCGCCCTGGCGTATACGGCAGCAAAGAATCCAAGCGAATGCTTTGAGGAACCGGCAATCCGCGCGAACATCGCAGGCAGCATTGTCCGATATCAGAACAACAAAGTCGATGGGATATGCCTTTGGCCGTTCATCCGGAAACACATTCATGCAGTCCGTACCTGCACAGGGCATGACCAGGCCGAACAGTTCCCCGTCCATCGGGCTGACCGCGCCATACAAGCACCCGTTTTCACGGATATGGCGGCAGGGAATACTGGGCCGAATCCCTCGACTGCACCGGCATCGCCTGGGCTTATTGATTCTCCCGAACCCAGGCTTGTCCCGGAACGTCGCCCGAAGTTTTGGGCGGCAATCTTCCGCCAGCCCTGCCGGTGATTTTTGTGCGCTTTAGCCCACAACAAAGGGGGAGTGCCCGAAGGCACTCCCCCCGCAGGGTTATTCGTGCTTACCAGGGGCTCTTGGTCTTCCAGACCTCTTCGTAGTTTTCCAGGGTGACCACTTCGTAACCGGTGTCGATGTAATTCTTCACCGTGTCGTCGGAGACGCCCAGGTCTACTTCCTCACCCTTGATGAGCTTGTAGAGGGTTTCCACGCCGATGCGGCCCATGGCGAAGTAGTCCTGCCCGATGAGCACGTCGACCATGCCCAGGGGGAAGAACTGGCCCATGGGATAGAAGGTGTCGATGGAGACGATGCGGCCGCCCTTTTCCATGAAAGCCTTCAGCTCCGGCATGGCGTCGGGGTCGGCGAAGTAGGGCCAGCCGCCGTCGAAGAACCAGCCGGCCAGGTCGGGGTTGGCGGCGGTGTACTGGTTGACCACTTCGACGGACTTCTGCACGTCGTCCTGGCCGGTCTGCACCGGCAGCACCTCGATGGGGCTGTTGGCCGCGGCCAAGGTCTCCTTGAAGCCGGTGATGCGCATCTCGAGGTTGGGGGCGCCCAGCACGCCGGTCAGGATGGCCACCTTGCCGCCTTCGGGGAGGTATTCCATCATGTACTCGGCGGACAGCTTGCCGATGGCGTAGTTGTCCGTGCCGGCGTAGAAGGCGCGCTTGGAGTTGGGGGAATCGGAGTCGAACACGCCGACCTGGATGCCGGCGTCCACCGCGCGGTCGATGACGTCCTTGAGGGCGTCCGCGTCGTTGCAGGAGATCAGGATGCCGTCCACCTGCCGCTCGATGAGCGACTCAATGACGTTAACCTGCTGCGCGGCGTCAGAGGTGGTGGAGCCTTCCCACTGGACGGTGATGCCCAGCTCCTTGCCGACCGCCTCGGCGGCCGTCTTGGCATCCAGGAAGATGGCGTTGTCCAGGGACTTGGGGACGACTGCGATGGTGATGTTCTCCTGCGCCAGCGCCGGCACAAGGGACAGAACCATCAGGGTGACCAGGACGAGTGAGAGCAGTTTCCTCATGGTGTTCCTCCTTTTGGATATCGGTTCGCCCACCCGGGCGGGAAGCGCTTACCTGGTTTTCCTCAGCGAGGACCTGCGGTCGTGCTGCAGCTTGTCGAAGGAGACGGCGACGATGATGACCACGCCGATGACGGCCTGCTGCCAGTAGGCGGAAACGTTGAGCAGCACCAGGCCGTTTCTCAGCACGCCCATGATGGCCGCGCCCAGGATGGGGCCGATGATGTTGCCGTAGCCGCCGCTGACGCTGGCGCCGCCGATGATGACGCCGGCGATGGCGTCCATCTCGTACCCCACGCCGGCCGTGGACTGGCCCACGCCCAGGCGCGCCGCGGTCGCGATGCCGGCGATGGCGGCCATCATGCCGCACAGCACGTAGACGATGATCTTGGTCTGGTTGACCTTGACCCCGGAAATCCGGGCTGCCTCCTCGTTGCCGCCGATGGCGTACACCCACCGGCCGCGGATGGTCCTGCGCAGGAAGACGGAGAACAGCAGCGCCAGCACCACCATCCAGATGATCGGCGTGGGCACGTCCAGGATGGAGCCCAGGCCGATGAACTTGAAGGAGTCCGGCAGGCCGCCGATGGGGTAGCCGCCCGTGATGCCGTAGGACACGCCGCGGGCGATGGACATGGTGCCCAGGGTCGCGATGAAGGGCGGCAGCTGGAGCTTGGTGATGCACAGGCCGTTGAGCAGGCCGAAGGCCGCGCCGGCCAGGATGCCCAGCAGCACCGCGGGGAACACCGGCACGCCCCAGCGCATGATGCCCATGCAGGTGATGATGCCGGAGAAGGCGAAGACCGAGCCCACGGACAGGTCGATGCCGCCGGTCAGGATGACCAGCACCATGCCGATGGACATGATGGCGTAAAAGGAGAACTGGCGCACCACCGAGGTGATGTTGCTGACGGACAGGAATTTCCCGCCGGCAAGCAAGGCCAGGATGACGCACATGCCCAGCAGGATGAGGAAGATGTTGAAGGTGCTGGCTTGCCGGATGCGCAGGAGCCAGTTTTTCGCGCCGCCCACGGCGGCCTTTTTCTCGGTCATGTCGCTTTCCCCTTTTTCGGCCGCCGACCTCAGGAGGCCTGATTCTTGGTGGTCAGGATGAGTTCCATGATGCGCTCCTGCGTCGCCTCGTCCCGGCTGAGCTCCCCGCGGACGCGGCCTTCGTGCATGACCATGACGCGGTCGCACATGCCCAGGATTTCCGGCAGCTCGGAGGAGACCATGATGACGGCGACCCCCTGGGCGGTCAACTCACCCATCAGCTCGTGGATTTCCTTCTTCGCCCCCACATCGATGCCGCGGGTGGGCGAGTCGAGGATCAGAATCCGGGAGCCCGTGGCCAGCCACTTGGCGATGACCACCTTTTGCTGGTTGCCACCGGAGAGGTTGACGGCCTTCTGCTCCACCCCCGGCGTCCGGATGTCCAGCCGGCGGACGTAACCGGCGCTGATTTCCTCTTCTTTCCGGCGGCTGACGAAGCCCCGCACCAGGGTCTCCCCCATGCTGGCCAGGGTGGTGTTCTCCCGGACGGTCATGCCCAGGATGAGCCCCTGCAGCTTCCGGTCCTCCGGCACCAGGCCGATGCCGCTCGCGATCGCCTCGCTGGGGCTGTGATGGGAGAGCGTCTTCCCCAGAACGGTGATGGCGCCCGACTCCATCGGGTCCACGCCGAAGACGGCGCGCATGGTTTCACTGCGGCCGGCGCCGACCAGGCCGGCGAAGCCCAGGATTTCCCCCTCGCGCACGTAAAAGCTGACGTCCTTGACGGAAGGGCCGGCGTTGAGCCCCTCCACCCGGAGGGCGACCTCCCCCAGGGGAACCTCCCGCTTGGGGTACAGCGCCGTCAGCGAGCGGCCGACCATCATCTGGATGAGCTGGTCCTCGGTGCAGTCCGCCGTGTCCACCGTGCCCACGCACTCCCCGTCCCGCAGCACGGTGATACGGTCGCTGATTTCGAAGATTTCCTCCAGCTTGTGGGAGATGAAGACCACCGCGACGCCCTGGGCCTTCAGCCGGCGGACCAGGCCGAAGAGCAGGTCGATTTCCCGGTCGGTCAGGGAGGAGGTCGGCTCGTCCATGACGATGAGCCTGGCGTTGACGGACAGCGCCTTGGCGATTTCCACCATCTGGCGCTGGGCGATGGACAGGTCCTTGCACAGCGTGCGCGGGTCCACGTCCAGCCCCACATCCTCCAGATACCGCGCCGCCTGCGCCAGCGTCTCCCGCTGGTCCAGGAAAAAGCGGCTCCTGCGTTTCTCCCGGCCGGTGAAGAGGTTTTCGGCGACGGAGAGGTTGGGGAGCTGGTTGAGCTCCTGGTAAATCACGCTGACGCCCATCCGGGTGGCTTCCATCGTGGAGCCGACGTCCGCCTGGGCCCCGTCGAACCAGATTTCGCCGGCGTCCATCCGGTGCACGCCGCTGAGGATTTTCATCAGGGTGGACTTGCCCGCGCCGTTCTCGCCGATGAGCGCGTGCACTTCCCCCGCGCGGATGGCCAGATTGACCCCGCGCAGCGCCTGCACGCCGGGGAAGGACTTCCGGATGTCCCGCATTTCCAGCAGGTTTGCTTCCATGCCGTTTCCTTTCGGGTCGGGGTTCGGGGAGGGCGCCGCCGGGGGCTCAGGCGCCCGGCAGCAACCCGGATACGCGCTTGAAGTCAATCAGTTGGCGGTCGATGTTCCGGCGGCGAAGAACGCCGGCCCGGTCAGGGCCGCCCTGCCCGCGCCGCCATGTCCTATCGGGGCGATGTACGGATTACCGGTGTTTGGCATTCAGCCATGCGCGCCTTCCCGTATCCAAGCTTCATCCTCGCGCGATATGGCTTTAATGGATGGTATTTTACCATACGGGAAAACCCTGTTCAAGCAATCGCCGCAAATTAAACGGGCGGAGTTGAATGCGGCGCCGGGGCCGGCGATGCGCAAGTCCGGGACTGGGGGGCGCCGCGGACGGCGCCCCCCAAAAAAGAATTAGGCGCCCAGCAGCAGCTCCATGACGTACATCTCGAGCTTCTCCAGGTTGCGCTCCTTGACGCACTTGGCCTGGTAGGCGTAGTCGAAGCGCTTGACCTTTTCCAGCAGCAGCTCGAACACGCGCTTGGAGTTGATGAGGTGGCGGTAGCAGTCCTCCGGCCCCTGGGTGCGCATGGCCTTCACGTCCAGGCCCACGCACTCGCCCTTGTCGCCGAAGTTGTTCTCATAGAGCACCTTGACCTGGTTGAAGGCCGCGCGCAGGTTGTCCACGCCGAAGGACTTGTCCTGGTCGAAGCGCATGCCGTTCTGGTCGTTGAGGTGGACGCCCCACAGCTTGCCCAGCGCCAGGGCGAAGGCCATGTCGTTGGCGGGGTCGAGGCCGGCCAGGATGGAGTGCGCGCTCTCGATGCACAGGCCCACGCGGTCCGGGTCCTTCGTCTGGGCGCCCAGCGCCAGCGCGTGGCCCGCGGTGCCGCAGTAGCTGCGGTCCACCGGCTCGTTGGGCTTGGGCTCGATGAGAATCTGCACATCGGGGTCGTAGTCCAGCATCTTGTCGACGGAGTCGCGCAGCTGCAGGATTTTCTCGACCGGGTTCTTGCTCTCCGCGCACAGGGTGCCCTCACGCGCCAGCCACAGCTGGACCTTGTTGGTGCCCAAGGCCTTGGCGATGTCGATGGTGCGGAAGCTGCGCCACATGGCGAACTCGTAGTCCCCCTTGTGGGAGGAGGTGTAGGCGCCGTCGCTGGTGCGCCCGTCGAACCACAGCCGGGGGGCCACGAATTCCGCGAACAGGCCGTACTTGTCCAGCATGGCCTTCACGTCCTTCGCGTAGTCCACGATGGCCTTCTCGGACATGTTGTTCATGTCCGGCACCGCGTCGTCGTCATGGAACTGGACGCCCGACAGGCCGATTTCGGCGAATTTCTTGATTTTCTCCTCGAAGGGGACGGAAGGCCGGGTGCCGGGGCCGAAGGTTTCGTCCCCCTCGTGCACGTTCCAGGGGCCCGCGGTAAACATGAACTTAGCCATACTTCTCTCCTTTTGATGTATTGATTGCGGCGTTTCTCAGGCTTGGCGAAACGGGCCGGGGGCGGCGGGAAAAGCCCGCCCCCTCCCCCGGTCCGGCCCCGCAGGTTTACTCCTTGCCGATGAGGAGGACGCCCTTGAGCTTGTTCTCCTTGCTTTCCTTCATGAAGCGGATGCCCTTCTCGGCGTCCTCCAGGGTGAAGGTATGCGTCAGGATGGGGCTCAGGTCCACCTGGCCGGAGCCCATCACCGCGAAGGCGTTGTCCCAGACCAGGGGCGCCAGCCAGGCGCACTTGATGGTGCGCTCGGACTGGATGGCCTCCAGCATCGGCACCTGCAGCTTGTCTTCCGGGCCGGGCAGGCCGAAGTAGACGATGGTGGAGGAGGGACCGGTCACCAGCAGCGCGCCCTGCAGCGCGTCCATGTTGGAGGTAGCCACGATGGCCCGCGGCGCCAGGTGACCCAGCGCCTTCCTGACCGCGGCGGCCGCGTCCTTGGCGTAGTACTTCGATTTGGCGTCGGCGGTGTTGATCAGGATGTCCGCGCCGACCTTTTTGCCGACCTCCAGCGGGTAGTCGCGCCGGCCGATGAGCACCACCCGCCCGGCGCCGGCAGCCTTGGCCAGTTCCACCATCATCAGCCCGATGGGGCCGGGCCCGAAGACCACGACATCCTGGCCCAGGTGGATGTCCAGGCGGCGGATGGCGTTGGACGCGCAGGCCAGGGGCTCAGTCATCGCCGCGTGCTCGAACTTGACGTTGTCGGGAATCTTGTAGACGTGGGTGTACTTGACCTTGACGTACTCGGCGAAGCCGCCGTTGACCGTCACGCCGATGACCTCGCTGTGCGGGCAGACGTTGAACTCGCCGCGCATGCAAAACTCGCAGGCGTTGCACTGCTGGACGGGGTTGACCGCCACGCGGTCCCCCACCTTGAACAATCCGGCCTCCCGGGGCAGCTTCCCGACCTCGGCCACCACGCCGGACATCTCGTGACCCAGGTAGAGGGGGCCTTTTCCGTCCTTGGTGCCCAGGGGGCTGTGGCCGTAGTAGTAGGACACGTCGCTGCCGCAGATGGAGCAGGCCATGACCTTGACCAGTACCTCGTTGTCGGCGATCTGCGGGATGTCGTGCTCCTCGTACTTCATCACCATCGGCTCGTAGAAGTTCTGGACCTTCATCTTGCCTTTCATGGAGTCTCCTTTTCTCAGCTGTACTTTTTGTTGAACGCCGCGACGAACTTGTAGCAGTCCTCCGCCACTTCCCAGGCGTTGGGCCACTCGCACAGGTCGATCGCCCACCAGTCCGCCTTGTAGTTGGCCTCGTGCAGGAAGGCGGGGATGACCTCGTCGAAGTTAATGTTGCCCTCGCCGAAGGGCGCGTGGGTGGAGGTGCCGGTCTCGTTGAGGGTGCCGTCGGAGTCGATGACGTGGACCAGGCCGATGCGGTCCTTGGCCATGCGGACGAACTCCAGGATGCCGCCTTCCAGCTTGAGCCCCTCCTCGACGTGGCGCAGGCCCAGGGCGCAGTTGTAGGCGTGGCAGGTGTCAAAGAGCAGGGAGAAGTTGGGCTCGTTCACCCGGTCCACCAGCTCGATGACGTTCTTGGGCTCGTTGATGATGAAGCCCGGCTCGAACTCCCAGACCACCTTGAAGCCCAGGGCGGCGGCCTCCTGCGCCATTTCCTTGAAGTGCTTGACGAAGAAGTCCTTGACCTCCTGGTAGGTCATCCCCATGGGCACCACCGGCGGGGTACAGGTGTCCACGCGCATGATGTCGGTGAGGTTCAGTTCCTTCGCCAGCTTCAGCGCGCGGGTGTACTCCGCCCGCCATTCCTCCGTCATCTTCAGGGAGTCGTACTTCCACATGTCCAGGGCGTAATCGGCCACTTCCATGCCGGAATCCCTGAACAGTCTGACCAGGGCGTCCTTCTTCTCCTGCGTGTCCACCAGGTCCGGGTGGGCGCCGAAGGGCGGGAAGCCGCCCAGGCTGATGCCGTCGTAGCCGATTTTCTTCGCGCCCGCGACCAGTTGGTCCAGCGGCTGGGGGATGGCCCAGGAGCTCAGCGAGATTTTCTTCATGGATAAACCCTCTCTTTTCTTGATGTGGCGCGGTTCAGCGGTGCCTGGGGATGGGCTTTTTCATGGCCTCCACCTGGGGGATGCCCACGTCGGGGCCAAAGTGCTTGAGGATGACCAGGGGCTCGTAGCGGGAGGCGTTGCGTACCTTCACGCCCTGCTTCGCGGCGGCGGCGGAGACGAAGAACTCGTCCGCGCTCAGCTCGCCGTAGCGCAGGAAGGTCGGGCTTTCGCAATCAAAGGGGCCGAAGGAGCCGTGGCCCTGGATGACGATGCAGCCGTAGGCCGCGGCGTCCGCCACGGTTGCTTCCTGCCCGGGCAGCACGGTCAGGCGCTTGGCGGCGATGTAGTCGTTGCCGTAGCAGACCCAGCTTTGCTCGTACCCGGCGCCCTGCTGCTCCGGAAGCGGGCGGCGGAAGAAGCGCTCGCGGTAGTCGGTGGCGGTGTTGAGATCCCAGTCCGCCACGCCCATGATGGTCTCCAGGTCGTCCTTGTCCTTCTCCGGCACGTAGCCCGCAAGGGCGTCGTGGTCGAAAACCTCGCCGTTGACCACGTTTTCCCACATCGCCATCACGTCGCTGTTCCACTGCGGCTCGTAGGTGCACAGCGACCCCGGCGCGTGCAGCACGCCCGCGGGCGTGTACCAGCCGGTGTCCAGCTCCATCCGGAAGGCGCGGGACAGCTCCGTGATGTGGATGTCGCGCTTGCTGTAGTCGCCCAGCCGCGCCTTGACCTCCTCCCGGGTGACGGAGGGGTCGAAGCCGAAGTAGGTGACCGGCAGGTCGCCCAGGTGCTGGTTGTACTGCTTGGGGAAGAAGTAATGTTCGTGCTTGGGCTTGACGTCCCCGTAGCGGCGGCAGGCCTCCTCGCCGTGGTGGATGTGGTGGAAGAGGGGCTGCTGGTAGTCGTAGAACTTCGCGTACATGGGCCAGGTGCCGTATTGCTCCATCAGCTTATCGCCGATGAGCTCGGCGCCCAGGGTGCCGACGAACTCCTGGAACAGCACCGTGTGCTTCGGGTCGTCGTCCACGTTCACGGAGCTGAGGCCCTCGTTGGGGCCGGCGCCTTTGGTCTCCACCCGGGTGAGGGAGGAGAACCAGCGCTCCACGATGGCGCCGCGCTCCATGCCCATGGCGAACAGGTCGTCCGGGTGCAGGCGCAGGCGGCGGCCCGGGCGGTTGAAGGGGCGGGGCACCCAGGTGGGGGCCATGCGCAGGACGCCCTGCCCCTTGTCCAGGACCTTGCGGCTGGCGGTCTTGTCGCTCATGTCACGTCCTCCTCAGGCCAGGCAGCGGCGGATGTAGTCGTGCCCCTGGCGGGCCAGCTCGTCGTCGCTGGGGGCGAAGGTACGCCAGAGGTGCAGGGCGCCGGTGAAGGACGGCGCGCCCAGGTTGAAGGCCTCGATGGTCAGGTAGCCCTGGTAGCCCCCCTGTTTAAAGACGTCGAAAACCTCCTGCCCGCAGGCGTGGCCGGTGCCGGGGATGCCGCGGTTGTTCTCGGAGATGTGCACGTGCTTGATGAAGGGGAGGGCTTTCCTGAAGGACGCCGCGACATCCAGCTCCTCGATGTTGGCGTGCATGGTGTCCACCAGCAGCCCGACGTTCCCGAGGTTGATTTCCCTGACGTAGGCGACGGAGTCCTCCACCGTGTTGAGCAGGTAGGCCTCAAAGCGGTTCAGGGGCTCCACGGCCACCGTGACGCCCTTTTCCGCGGCGTATTCGAAACATGGCCGCATGGCGGAAATGGACCAGTCCCATTCCTCCTGTGTGGGGCGGGCGCCGGAGAAATAGCCCAGCGCCTGGAACAGGGGCCCGCAGATGAGCTTGCCGCCGAAGGCCACGGTGCGGTCGATATAAGACTTGAAAACGGGGAGCGCGGCCTTGCGCATCGCGGGGGCCGGGCTTAAGGGGTTGCACTCCCCGGGGCTGAAGACGCCCACGGTGGTGACCTCCAGACCCAGCTCCTTCGCGCGGCCGCCAAATTTCCTGCATTCCTCCAGGTCGTTCACCAGCCCGACGTTGAACTCCACGCCGTCAAAGCCGGTCTGCTTGCACTGGTCCAGCAGATGGCTGTGCCGGGCGTAGCTGGGGTTGTCCGACCACAGGAGCAGGTTCATCCCGACTTTGATCATGGCAATACTCCTTGACTGTTTTGCCGCGCCGGGGCGGTTCGCCCCGGCGCGGCCCGGTATCGGTGTCCGGGGTTTACTTGTTGAATTCGGGGACGTCCTTGAAGTACTCGGTGTTGTTGATGTCATAGACGATGGTGCCGGCCGCGCGCTTGGCGAGGTAGGCCTCAACGTCCGTGAAGGGGATGAGCGAATCCCACATCTGCTCGATGTTTTCGCTGTTGTAGAAGTTGAAGTAGGGGTGGATGTACTTGCGGTGCTCCTGGCCGGCGAAGTGCGCCTTGAGGATCTGGTAGAGCGCCTCGCCCTCCAGCAGCGCGGACTGGTTCACGTCCATGTCCGTCACGCCCTCGCGGACCCAGTTCCATGAGATTTCGCGGCCGTTGCCGGAGCCGATCCAGTAATCCTTGGTGTCAAGGCCCGCTTCTTCCATGGCTTCGACGACGCCCTCGAGCATGGGGTTGTTCTGCGCGTACACGCCGTCAAACCCGGTCGGGCCCAGCTCGGTGATGATGTTGGCCATCTGCGTCTTGGCAGCGTCCTTCATCCAGCCGCCGGAGGTCCAGTACAGCTGGAGGCCTTCGCCGCCCTGCATGCCGGAGTTCTTCTGCGCGGCCCATTCCTGGGCGTCCTTCCAGCTGCCGATGTCGGCGCCGGCGTTGGTGTAGCCGAGGATGAAGCCGTAGGACTGGGCGCCCGCGGTGCCCTGGCCCAGCACGCCTTCGATGTTGACGACCTTCTTGGCGCCCCACTTGTAGGCGTCCTCGCCCGCGTACAGGCCTTCCTGCACGAAGTCATAGCCGATGAAGGCGAGCGCGTCCGTGGCGTTGGCCGCGGGGGCGAAGCTGTGGGTCAGGCCGATGTAGGGGATGTTGGCTTCCTTGCACAGCGCGATGCACTCGGAAGTGGTCTCGACGTTGTTCTGGATGACGGCGATGGCGTTATAGCCGGACTGGATGAAGTTCTGCACGGCATTGAGCTGCTCGGCGGCGGAGCCGGTGCCGGTGACCACGTTGATTTCCCAGTTCACCTCGGGGTCGGCTGCGGCTAGGGCCTTGAGCACGTCGGAAATGGCAACGTAGTAGCTGTCCACGTTGTCGGCGTAGAAGCCGATGGTCTTCTTCTCGGGCTCGGCGGTGGCGAACGACGCCATCCCGGTGACCATCACCAGGGCGAGCAACAGGGCAAACAGTTTCCTCATGGATTGTCCTCCTTATATTTTCCCCTTCCGGGAAATGGTCGGTATGAAACAGGGCCCAGAGCCGGTGTCCGGAATTATCCCCTCCCTTCGGCCGGTTGAAACAGGCGGGTCAGGCCTTGGCGGCCGTGTCCGCCACGCCGGTGCGCTTGCGCCGCATCGCGGAGCGGTGACGGAACATCTCCGAGACCGCGCCCGCCGCGACCGCGGCGATGATGATGAGGCCCTTGACCAAAAACTGCCATTCCTGCTGGATGCGCATGATGGTCATGGCGTTGGTGATGGTGCCCATCAGGATGGCGCCGATGAAGGCGCCCATGACGCTGCCCTTGCCGCCGGACATCGCCACCCCGCCGATGACCACCGCCGCGATGACGTCGATTTCCATGTTCTGCCCGACGGTGATGATGCCGGTGTTGACGCGCACCAGCTGCATGGTGGCGCCGACGGCCACGCACACGCCGTTGAACACGAAGGCCATCAGCCGGGTCAGCTTGACGTTGATGCCGGACAGGAAGGCCGCCTGCGGGTTGTTGCCGATGGCGTAGACGCGGCGACCGAACTTGGTGTACTTGAGAATCGCCCAGGTGATGACGGTCAGGATGAAAAAGAGGATGACGTAGTAGGGCAGGTTGAGTTTCAGGTTGAAGACCTTGATGCCTTCGGGGTTGAACAGGTCGAACACGTTAGACTTGAACCAGGCCAGGTTCTGCCGCATCGCCACTTCCTGGGAGTTGGAGATGAGCAGCGCGATGCCGCGGCAGGCGATCATCCCGCCCAGGGTGATGATGAAGGACTCGACGTTGAGCCAGGCGATGATGAAGCCCATGAACATCTCGATGCCCACGCAGATAAGCAGGGCGTAGAAGATGGCCATCCCCGGCGGGACGTCCCAGTCCATGACGGCTTTGGCGATGAAAATGGCGACCAGGGAGGTCATCATGCCCACGGACAGGTCGATGGTGCCGGTGAGCATGATGACGGTCATGCCCAGCGCCATGATGCCCACGGCGGCGTTCTGCTGGAGGATGTTGAAGAGGTTGGAGGGGTAGATGAAGGAGGGGTACTCCACGAAGCCCCTGGTCACCAGCGAGTTGACGACCTGGTAGAGCAGCACCGCGGCGACGAACAGCACCGTGATGGTGACCACCGTCTGCAACTCGCTGTTCTTTTTGAAGATGCCGAGCGACCGTTTGCTGCCCCCGTTCATACCGCCACGCCCCCTATCGAATAGCTGAGGATGTTTTCCTCCGAGATGTCCTCCCGCTCCAGTTCCCCCGCGACGCGACCGCCCTTCATGACGATGACGCGGTCGGACATGGAGACGATCTCGGGCATGTCGGAGGAGACCATGACGATGCATTTGCCCTGCGCCATCAGGTCCATCATGATGTGGTAGATTTCCATCTTCGCGCCCACGTCGATGCCGCGGGTGGGCTCGTCAAAGATGTAGATTTCCCCCTGGGTGTTGAACCACTTGGCAAGGACCACCTTCTGCTGGTTGCCGCCGGAAAGCTCCACCGCCAGGGTGTCCGCGCTGGTGGCCTTGGTGCCCAGCTCGCGGATGTAGCGCTCCCCGACCGCGTAGTCCTCTCTGGGGCTGATGAGCTGCCGCTTCATGTTGACCAGGTTGGCCACGAAGGAGTTGCGGCCGATGGAGTGCTTGAGGAAAAGCCCGGTGTACTGGCGGTCCTCGGTGATGAAGCACAGCTTCCTGCGGATGGCCGCGGACGGCTGCCTGAAATCGACTTCCTCGCCGAAGACCAGCACCTGGCCCGCTTCCTTCTTTGCGCCGCCCATCAGCAGCGTCATCAGCTCCGACCGCCCGGAGCCGACCATGCCGGCGAAACCCAGGCACTGCCCCCGGTAGGCCTTGAAGGACACGTCCCTGACGCCGTTGCCGGACAGGTTGCGCGCCTCCAGCGCGACCTCGCCCCGCGGGAAGAAGTCCCGGCTGTAGAAGGCGGACACGTCGCGGCCCACCATGCTGCGCACCAGCTCGGCCTCCGTCAGCTCCCGGCTGTCCGCGGTCAGCACGTGCTCGCCGTCGCGCAATACCGTCACCCGCCCGCCCAGGCGGAACACCTCGTCGAGGTGGTGGGAGATGTAGACCACGGCGATGCCGGCGTCCACGACCTTGCGCACGACCTCCAGCAGCATGTCGATTTCGGAGGCGGAGAAGGAGGCGGTCGGCTCGTCGAGGATGATGACCTTGCGCTGGAAGACCAGCGCCTTGGCGATTTCGACCAGCTTGCGCTCGCCGCTTTTCAGCTCGCCCACCAGGGTGTCCGGCCCGAAGGCGCAGTGCAGGTATTCCAGCGTTTCGCGCGCCTTCTCGCGCATGGCGGCGAAATCCACCTTGAGGCCCTTCATGATTTCCAGCCCGGCGAAGATGTTCTCCGTCACGCTCAGGTGGGGAAAGATGTTGTGCTCCTGGTAGATGGTCTGGATGCCCAGGGCGATGGCCTGCCGGGGGTTCAGCACCCGGGGCTTGCCCTCGAACTCGATGACGCCGCCGGCGTCCGGCTGGTAGGCGCCGGAAAGGATTTTGATGAGGGTGGACTTGCCCGCGCCGTTCTCGCCGCAGATGCAGTGCACTTCGCCGGGCAGCAGGTCGAAGTCGATGCCGGAGAGGGCCCTCACCCCCGGGAAGGTCTTGGAAACGTCAATCAGCCGTAATACTGGCTCCGCCATCCTGTCTCCCGTCCGTTTCACGAATTGGCCGGGGCGGCGTCTGCGCCGCCCCGGCCGGAAAAATCAGGTGTCCGACTTGATCGCCGCGTCGAAGGCGACGGTGGAGGGGTCGAAGTTGTACCTGCGCAGGAACTCCACCGCCTCGGTCGCGCCGTACACGCGGTCCATGCCGGAGTCTTCCCACTCCACCGACAGGGGGCCGTCGTAGCCGTACTGGTTGAGCACGCGGCAGATTTTGTCGAAGTCCACGTCGCCGTGGCCCAGGGATACGAAGTTCCAGCCGCGGCGCACGTCGCCGAAGGGCAGGTGGCTGCCCAGGATGCCGTTGCGGCCGTTGAGGTTGACGGCTACGTCCTTGGCGTGGACATGGTAGACGCGCTCGTGGAAATCCTCCAGGAACATCACCGGGTCCACCCCCTGCCAGATCAGGTGGGAGGGGTCGAAGTTGAGGCCCAGGGTGGGGCGGTACTCGAAGGTCTCCAGCAGCCGCCGGGTGGTGTAGTAGTCATAGGCGATTTCGCTGGGGTGGACCTCCAGCGCGAACTTTACGCCCTGCTTGTCGAACTCGTCGAAGATCGGGCTCCAGACCTTCTTGATTTCCTGGTAGCCGGCCTCGATCATCTCTTCGCTGGTCTGGGGGAAGGAGTAGAAGTACTTCCAGATGGGCGAGCCCATGAAGCTGGTGACCACCTTGACGCCCAGCTTCTTGGCGGCCTTGGCGGTGGTCTTCATCTCCTTCGCGGCCCAGGCGCGGATTTCCTCGGGCTTTCCGGCCAGCTCCTTGGGCGCGAAGCCGTCCAGGCGCGGGTCCCACAGGTCGCAGACGCACTGGCCGGCCACGTGGGCGGCCAACGCCCAGCAGCCCATACCGTACTTCTTGAGGGTTTCCTTGGTCTTCTTCACGTAGGCGGCGTCGGTGGCGGCCTTGTGCACGTCGATCTGGCCCCAGGTGGCAAGTTCCAGCCCGTCATAGCCCATCTGTTTGGCGACCTTGCAGGTTTCCTCCAGCGGCAGGTCCGCCCACTGCGCGGTGCATAGGGTAATCGGTCGAGACATGGTGTTTCCTCCCTCTGTTTTTCTATTTGTCAGGGTACGTCGACCCAAACGTTGCCGCTCTTGGCGCTGCGCAGGCAGGCCTCGACAAACTCGATGCCGGCGGCGCCATCCTCCACGGTGGGGTAGTCGATCATGTCCGACTTGAAGCTGCCGTCCTTCTTCGCGCGCAGGCACTGCATGAAGCTCAGGTACAGGTTGGCCATCGCCTCCAGCCATCCCTCGGGGTGCCCGCTGGGCAGGCGGCCGTACTTCGCGGCGTCCGGCGCGATGGTGGGGTAGCCGCGGTGATGCTCGGTCAGGGAGCCGTCCTTGCCGATGACGGTGATTTTCTCCGGCTCCTCCTGGAACCACTGGATGGAGCCCGATTCCCCGTAAATGCGCACGCGCAGGCTGTTGTCGTGCCCGATGGCGACCTGGCTGGTCCAGTACAGGCCGGTCGCGCCGCCCTCGTACTCCACCATGACGTAATCGTTGTCGTCCAGCACCCGCCCGGGCACCACGACGTCCAGCTTGGCAAGCAGGCGCTTGATTTTCAGCCCCGTCATCGTCGCCACGGCGTTTTCCACGTGCGTGCCCAGGTCGCCCAGGCAGTTCACGCCGCCGGACTGGGCCGGGTCGATGCGCCAGGAGCCCTGCTTGCCGCCGTCGCTGTGCTCGTCCGCCAGCCAGCCCTGCGGATATTCCGCCATCACGGCGCGCACCCGGCCGATCTGGCCGGAGGCGATGATGCGGGCGGCGTGCTTGGCGGTGACGTGGCCCATGTAGGTATAGGTGACCAGGAAGAGCAGGCCTTTCTTCTTCGCCAGGGCGACCAGCTCCCGCGCCTGCTTGGCGGTGACCGCCAGCGGCTTGTCGCAAGCCACGTGGATGCCCGCCTCCAGGAAGGCCTTGCAGATTTCGAAGTGGGAGGCGTTGGGCGTCACCACGACGACGAAATCGATGCCGTCCTCCCGCTTCGCCTCCGCCTTCGCCATTTCACCATAGGTCTTGTACAGCCTGTCTTTGGGCAGGCCCAGCTCTTCGCCGGTCTTCAGGGTGTTTTCGTAGTCCCTGGAAAAGCTGCCGCAGACCAGTTCCGCCTGGCCGTCCAGGTTGATGGAGCGCCGGTGCGCCGCGCCGATGAAGGAGCCCTGGCCGCCGCCCACCATGCCATACCGGAGTTTCATGTGTTTCCTCCCCTGCGGCTGTCGCCGCCGTCTTTGTGAACCGCCGAATGCCGGGGGCGCCCATGCGGCCCGGTGCGGTCCCTTCGTTATTCTGGGTGCATCGTATCACACCCGGATGCGGAATACGAGACAGTTTTACGATAAACTGACGATTATTTTGCGCGGCCTCCGTCACCCGCCCGCATCGCTTCCAGCCGCTCCAGCACGTAGGCGGAGACGGCGCCGATGCCCTTCACGTCATGCTCCCTGCCGGGCTCCGGCGCGGCCGGCTCCCAGGGCCCCGGCTGCGGCTGGCCGCCCGCGGCGTCCCGGAAGGCCTGCGGGCTCATCCCGAAGGCGTCCCTGAACGCCCGGTTCAGGTAGCGCGTGTCCGAAAACCCGGATTCCACGCAGATGTCGAGCAGCCGCATATCCGTCGTCGCCGCCAGCCGCGCCGCGTGCTCCAGGCGCAGCCGCGTCACATACTCCCGGAAGGAGAGCCCGAAGGCTTTCCGGATGAAATGGGAGAGGTAGGACAGCTTGAGCCCCTCCTGCCGGGCCAGCTGTTCCAGGGAGGGCTTCCCCGCGTAATGCTCCTGGACGTAGGCGGACACGCTCATCATCCGGAGCCGCGCCCGCTCCGTCCGGGCGGGGCTGGAAAGGACTGGCTCCCCCTCGCAGAAATGGCGGACCAGGGCGGCGGACAGGTGGTTGAGCTCCCCCATCAGCCGCAGGGGATACCCCGCGTCCCGGCGGCCCAGGAAGCGGATGAGCGACGTGAGGCGGGAGAGCAGCTCGCGGTGGAGCGCCGGGTCGCCGCCGCAGGTGATCAGGGGCTCCTCCACGCGCATCCGGGAGAAGGACGGGTAATAGCCGCGGCAGAAACCGTGGCTGAACTGGACGACCAGCAGCGCGTTGGGCGCGTCCAGGGCGCTGAGGCTGTGGGCCTCGTAGGCGTTGACGAAGAAGAAATCCCCTTCAGAGACCCGGAAGGCGCGGCCGCCCACGCTGACGGAGACCGACCCCGCCAGCGGGACGAACAGCTCGCAGTCGCTGTGGTAATGGGTCCTGCGGCGGTGGATGGCCACGAGGAACACGTGCAGGTCCATCCCCTCCAGGTGGGGGACGAGCTCGTACTCAATGCCCCGGGGGTCGTCCCGCCCCTCCTTCATCAGAACAGGGCGTATTCCGGCAGGTCCAGCACGGCGCCGCCCTGCAGGGCCGAGTCGTGCGCCAGCAGGCCCGTCACCGTCCAGTTGGCGGCGACGCGGGCGGAGACCCGGGCCTTGCGCCCCTCGTCAATCGCGGAGATGAACTCGTGCACCATGTGGGGGTGGGAGCCGCCGTGGCCGCTGCCCTGGATGAAGGAGACGTGCTCCTCGTCGATGATCTGGTGCTCCAGGGAGAAGTGGGCGATGTCGCCGGGGAGCAGGTGGTCGGTGTCCGGCACCTTGACGCGGCTCGCGTCCTCGAAGCCGGAGAAGACGACCGGATGCTCGCCCGCGCACTGCTCCCACTCGAAGGATTTCTTGGTGCCGTAGACGTCGAAGCTCTCCCGGTACTGGCGAATGGTGTCAAACAGGGTGCGGGTGATTTCCCCCGCGACGTCCGAATCCCTGAAGGTCAGCTGCGCCGTCTCCGCCGCGAAGGGGGAGCCGTAGCGCCTGGCGTATTCCTCGCTGATGCGGCCAGAGCCCAGGCAGCGCACCCGGGAGACCGGGCGGGAAATCAGGTCCGACAGCGGGGACACGGCGTGGGTCGGGTAGTACATGGGCGGAAGGCCATACCAGTACTCCGGCCAGCCGGGCAGGGACATGTTCTGCTGGTGGGAGCCGCGCATGAACTGGATGCGGCCCAGCTCCCCCTTCTCGTACAGGTCCTTGACGAAGAGGTATTCCCGGGTGTACACGGCGGTCTCCATCATCATGTAGACCTTGCCGGTCTTCTCCTCCAGGCGGACGATTTCCTCGCACTCCTCCCTTTTCAGCGACATCGTGACCGTGCTGGCGACGTGCTTGCCGGCCTTGAGGGCCTCGATGGCCATCCAGCCGTGGGAGTTGAGGTCGGAGTTGATGTGCACCGCGTCGATGTCCGGGTCCTTCAGGAGCGCGGCGTAGTCCGTGTAGCGCTTCCCGATGCCGAAACGGTCGGCGAAGGCGTCCAGCTGCGCCTTGTCGCGCCGGCAGACCGCGGCGCACTCCGTGTGGGCGTACTGCTGGTAAATGGGAACGAACTCCGCGCCGAAACCAAGACCGACGACGGCAACCCGGATTTTCTTCATGAAGAAGGCCCTCCCCTGCGGTGTTTTTTGTTATTTGCCATGATCCTGTTGATATCCTAACAGGAAGGGCGGTTTTTGACAAGGGACGGGAACCGGGGCCGTCCGCTTGCCGCGGATGGGAAAACAAAGAGAACCGCGGGATGGAAAACATCTTTTGGACATGCCGTGCGCCGCCGAAAGGCGCAGGGCGCCGCCGGTAAAAAATTCCGAACATTGTCTGCCAAGCGGATTGTAAAGTTCGTCTTCTTGTGCTATCCTCCGATGGGTTTCGGAAAGGCGGGGAGCGGATGGACGGCGTGCTGTGGAACGCGTGGGTCTGGCTGGACGGGCGGTTCGGCCGGGGCAGCGTTTTCCTGAAGGGCGGCGCCGTGGAGCGGATTTCCCCGCCGGGCCAAATGATGGAATACGGCGCCATTGACTGCAGCGGGTACCATGTTTTTCCGGGTTTCACAGACGCACACGTGCATCTGAGGGAGCCCGGTTTTTCCGAGAAGGAAACCATCGGGAGCGGCACCGCCGCGGCCGCCCGGGGCGGTTTTTCCTCCGTGTGCGCCATGCCCAACCTGGACCCGGTGCCGGACGGGCCGGAAAGCCTGGAGGTCGAGCTGGCGCTCATCCGCGAAGGGGCGCGCGTCCGGGTGCTGCCCTTCGGCGCGCTCACCCGGGGGCAGAAGGGGAAGGAGCTGGCCGACCTGGCGGGCATGGCGCCCTTTGTCGCCGGGTTTTCCGACGACGGCTTCGGGGTGCAGGACGCGGGAATGATGCGGGAGGCGATGGAGGAGGCCGCGCGCCTTCAAAAAGTGGTCGCAGCGCACTGCGAGGACAGCCGCTACCCCGCCCAGGACCCTCAGAGCGAGTGGCGGCAGCTGGCGCGCGACCTGGAGCTGGCCGCGAAAACCAAGGTGAAGTACCACGCCTGCCACCTCTCCTGCGCGCAAAGCGTGGCGCTCATGCGGGAAGCCGGGCGCGCCGGCGCGGACGCCACCTGCGAGACCGCGCCGCACTACCTGCTGCTTGACGCGGGGCAGGTGCGGGACGAGGGCCGGTTTAGGATGAACCCGCCCATCCGCGCCCGGGAGGACCGGGAAGCCCTGCTGGAAGGCCTGTCGGACGGCACGGTGGGCCTGGTCGCCACCGACCACGCCCCGCATACCGAGAAAGAGAAGGCCGGCGGCTTCCACAGCGCCAAAAACGGGGTCGTCGGCCTGGAGACCGCCTTTTCCCTCCTGTACCTGCACCTGGTGAAACCCGGCCTGCTGCCCCTCGCCCGGCTGGTGGACGCGATGAGCGGCGCGCCCAACCGGCGCTTCGGCATCCCGGACGGGCTTGCCGCGGGGCTGCCGGCCAGCCTGTCGGTCTGGGACCTGGCGGCTGAGGGCCCGGTGGACGCCAGCCTGTTCCTGTCCAGGGGGCGCAGCACGCCGTTTGAGGGCTGGCAGGCGGGCGGGCGCTGCCTGATGACGCTGGCGCAGGGCCGCGTCGCCTTCCGGGAGGGCATATGAGGCAGGGGCTCTTCACCGTGCTGTCCAACCGCCCGCTTGCAAGAGCGGTCCATGAGATGCGGCTGGCGGGCGACGCCAGCGCGATGGCGGCGGCGGGGCAGTTCGTCAACGTGAAGGTGGGCAACGCCTACCTGCGGCGGCCGCTTTCCCCGGCGGACTGGGATGAGGGCTGGCTGACCCTGGTGTACAAGGCCGTTGGGCCGGGCACCGCCTGGCTGGCGGAACGCGCCCAGGGGGAAACGCTGGATTTGCTGACCGGCCTGGGGCGGGGCTTCGACCCGGGCGCCGCGGGGGAGCGCCCCCTGCTGGTGGGCGGCGGCGCCGGGCTGCCCCCCCTGTTCCGGCTGGCGCGGGAGCTGGTGGCCCTGGGGAAGAAGCCGCGGCTGGTCATGGGCTTCGCCTCCGGGGAAGACGTGTTTTATGAAAAGGCGTTCAAGGCCCTGCTGCCGGTGACGGTCTATACCGAGGACGGCCGCGCCGGCACCCGCGGCCGGGTGACGGACGACCCCCCCAGGGCGGAGGACACTTTCCTGTACGCCTGCGGGCCGCTGCCCATGCTCAGGGCCCTGTCCGCCCTGCCGCTCCCGGGGCAGATGAGCCTGGAGGAGCGCATGGCCTGCGGCTTCGGCGCCTGCATGGGCTGCACCATCATGACCCGCTCCGGCCCCCGCAGGGTGTGCGCGGAAGGGCCGGTCTTCCCCAAGGAGGAACTGCTGTGGTAGACACCGCCGTCACCCTGTGCGGCATCCGGCTTGACAACCCGGTCATGGGCGCCAGCGGCTGCTTCGGCTACGGGGCGGAGATGGCGAAGCTGTACGACATCAACCGCCTGGGCTCCTTCAGCTTCAAGGGCACGACGCTGCACCCGCGCGCGGGCAACCCCGTCCCGCGGGTCGCCGAGACGGCCTGCGGCATGCTCAACGCCGTGGGGCTGCAAAACCCGGGCGTCCACGCGGTCATCGCGGAGGAGCTGCCGCGCATGAAGACGTATTTCCACAAGCCGGTCATGGCCAACGTGTCCGGCTTTTCGCTGGAAGAGTACGTGGAAACCTGCCGGCTGCTGGACGGGGAGGAACAGGTGGGGTGGTTGGAGGTCAACGTGTCCTGCCCCAACGTGGAGCTGGGCGGGATGTCGTTTGGCACCGAGCCCGCGCTGGCGGCGCGGGTGACCCGGGCGGTGAAGGCCGTCTGCCGCAAGCCCGTCCTCATCAAGCTATCCCCCAACGTGACGGACATCGCCGCCATCGCCCGCGCCTGCGAGGACGCGGGGGCCGACGGGCTGAGCCTGGTGAACACCTTCGTCGGCCTGCGTGTCGACCTGGGCACCCGGCGCCCCGTGCTGGCCAACACCACCGGCGGGCTGAGCGGGCCGGCCATCTTCCCCCTGGCGCTGCACCTGGTCAACAAGGTCTACAATGCCGTGCGCATCCCCGTGGTGGGGATGGGCGGGGTGCAAAGCGCCCGGGACGTGCTGGAGATGATGCTTGCCGGCGCCACGGCGGTGCAGGTGGGCGCCGCCAACCTGGTGGAGCCTTACGCCTGCCTGAGGATGGTGGAGGAACTGCCCAGGGAGATGGAGCGGCTCGGCATCGAACGGCTGAGGGACATGACCGGAGGGATGAAGAGATGGGAAGGGAAGTAATCATCGCCTGCGACTTCGCGTCCGGCCAGGAGACGCTGCGCTTCCTGGAGCGCTTTGGCGAGGCGCGGCCCTATGTGAAAATCGGCATGGAGCTCTTCTACGCGGAGGGGCCGCCCGTGGTCCGGGCGCTCAAGGCCCGGGGGCACCGGATTTTCCTGGACCTGAAGCTGCACGACATCCCCAACACGGTGGAACGGGCGATGCGCGCGCTGAGCCGGCTGGAGGTCGACCTGGTCAACCTGCACGCCGCGGGCACCCGGGCGATGATGGAGGCCGCGCTCCGCGGCCTGACCCGGGAAGACGGCAGCCGGCCCAGGCTCATCGCGGTCACCCAGCTGACCTCCACCTCCCCCGAAAGCCTGCGGGACGAGCTGCTCGTCACGGAACCAATGGAGAAGACCGTGCTGCATTACGCGCGCAACGCGAAGGCGGCGGGGCTGGACGGCGTGGTCTGCTCCCCCCTGGAGGCCGCCGCGGTGCACCGGGCCTGCGGGGCGGATTTCCTGGCGGTCACCCCGGGCGTCCGCTTCCCCGACAGCCGGGCGGACGACCAGAAGCGCGTGACGACGCCGAAACTGGCAAGGGAACTGGGCGCGGACTGCATCGTCGTGGGCCGTCCCATCACGGCGGCGGAAGACCCCGCCGAAGCGTACGGGAGGTGTGTGCGTGAATTCGTCTGAAACGGCGCTGAGCCGGAAGGTGGCCTCCGAGCTGCTGCGCGTTGGCGCGGTCTTTTTGCGGCCCCGCGAGCCCTTCACCTGGGCCAGCGGCATCAAAAGCCCGGTGTACTGCGACAACCGGCTCACCCTGTCGGACCCCGAAGCCCGGGACGTCATCGAGCGGGGCATCGCGCAGGCGGTGCGGGAGCACTTCCCCGGCTGCGAAATCCTGATGGGCACCAGCACCGCGGGCATCCCCCACGCCGCCATCGCCGCGCACCTGCTCCGGATGCCGATGGGCTACGTGCGCGGCGGGACGAAGGACCATGGGCGGCAAAACCAGATCGAGGGTCGGCTTGCGCCCGGGCAGAAGGCCGTGGTCGTCGAGGACCTGATTTCCACCGCGGGCAGCGCCGTGGAGGCGGTGGAAGCCCTGCGGCAGGCGGGCGCGGAGGTCCTGGGCATCGTGAGCATCTTCACCTACGGCATGAGGAAGGGGCTCGAGCGGCTGAAGGCCGCCGGGGTCACAAACCACAGCCTGACGGATTTCGACACGGTGGCGCGGGAGGCCGCCAGGCTGGGCGCGATTCCCGAAACCGACCTGGAGCGCCTGAAGCGCTTCCGGGACAACCCGCAGGACGAATCCTGGATTGGAGCGGACAGATGAAAAGCCTGATCAGCATCATGGACCTGGACGAGCGGGACATCAACGCGCTGATGGACACGGCGGACGACATCGTCGCCCGCCCCGGGGCCTACGCCCATAAAATGGCCGGGAAAAAGCTGGCCTCCCTGTTTTTCGAGCCTTCCACCCGGACCCGGCTGAGCTTCGAGGCGGCGATGTACGAACTGGGCGGCAACGTCATCGGGTTCTCGGAAGCCCAGTCCAGCTCCGCCGCCAAGGGGGAAAGCGTGGCGGACACGGTGAAGACGGTCAGCTGCTACGCGGACATCATCGCCATGCGCCACCCCAAGGAAGGCGCGCCGCTGGTGGCCTCCCAGAGCGCCACGGTGCCCGTCATCAACGCCGGGGACGGCGGGCACAACCACCCCACCCAGACCCTGGCCGACCTGTTCACCATCCGCAGGGAAAAGGGACGCGTCTCCGGCCTGACGGTCGGCGTGTGCGGCGACCTGAAGTTCGGCCGCACGGTGCACTCCCTGCTGGAAGCCCTGAGCCGCTACGAGGGCAACCGCTTCGTGATGGTATCGCCGGAGGAGCTCAAGGTGCCCAGCTACGTCAAGCAGCACCTGAAAAACAACCACGTCCCCTACACCCAGACCACCGACCTGTCGCAGGCGCTGCCGGAGCTGGACGTGCTGTACATGACGAGGGTGCAGAAAGAGCGCTTCTTCAACGAGGCTGACTACATCCGCCTAAAGGACTCCTACGTCCTGACGCCCCAGAAGCTGGAAGGCGCGAAGGGGGACCTCATCATCATGCACCCCCTGCCCCGGGTGAACGAGATATCCGTCGCGATCGACCAGGACCCCCGGGCCTGCTACTTCAAGCAGGTCCTCAACGGCAAGTACATGCGCATGGCGCTGATTCTGATGATGCTGGAGGGAGAGAAATGAACATCGACGCGATCAGGAACGGCATCGTCATCGACCACATCAAGGCGGGCGACGGCATGCGGATTTACAACTTCCTGAACCTGGGCGCGCTGGACTGCTCCGTCGCCCTGATCAAGAACGCCAGCAGCACCAAGGCGGGCAAGAAGGACATCATCAAGGTGGACCGGGTGCCGGACATCGACCTGAACGCCCTGGGCTTCATCGACCCGAACATCACCATCAACATCATCCGGGACAGCGTGCGCGTGGAAAAATACCACCCGGAGCTGCCGATGAAGATGACCAACATCCTCATCTGCAAGAACCCCCGCTGCATCACCACCACCGAGCAGGAGCTGCCCCACGTGTTCGTGCTGACCGACCGGGAGAAGCACGAGTACCGCTGCGTGTACTGCGAAAGCAGGGCGCCGGCGCTGTAGGCGCGGACGCCGGCATTCAGCCAAAATGAAAAGCCGCACCCCTGGCCGGCCAATCCGGCGGAGGGGTGCGGCCAGTTTGGGGGCTGTGCGCGCCCGGAAGCCTGCCTTAGGCCCTGCGCAGCAGCCTGACGATCAGGATGACGATGATGGCGCCCACCACCGCGACCAGCAGGGACTCGATGCTGAAGCCCGCGTCATACTTGATGCCCAGCGCCCCCGCGACGAAGCCGCCGACGATGGCGCCGACGATGCCCAGGATGATGTTCGTGAGCAGGGTGTTCTCGCCGCCCATCACTTTGGCGGCAATCCATCCGGCGAGCGCGCCGAAGAGGACCCAAATCACCAGGTTCAGTAACATGTTTCTACCTCCTGTGTATCCGTGTTGCCGCTCCCGGCACGCAAAGAATATACCACCGGGCGAAAATCCTATGCACTTCCAGCAAATCTGTCGGAGTAATTTTTCTGATTCCCCTGAAATGGGTATAATTCATCATCCACCCAAGGGAAGGAGCAGAAAAATGGAAAGCAGGAAGAAAGCCCCGGCCCCGAAAGGAAAGACCGTCACCGAGAAAGCGAAAGAGACCGCCAAAGAAGTCAAGAAGGACGTGAAGAAGACCGCAGAAGGCACGGCAGCGAAGGCGAAGGCAATCGAGAAGGACGCGAAGAAGACCGTCAGGAAAGCCGCAGAAGGCACGGCAGCGAAGGCGAAGGCGGTCGAGAAGGACGCGGCGAAGACCGTCAGGAAAGCCGCCGAAGGCACGGCAGCGAAGGCGAA
>JAAZAQ010000080.1 GCA_012514225.1 Clostridiales bacterium
CGGCGGCCAAGATTATCGCGGGGATGCTGTCCGGCGCCGTGTCCATCCTGGCCGACGGCGTGAACAACCTGTCCGACGCCGGCTCCGTCGTCGTGTCGATGCTCAGCCTGCGCATGGCGCGCAAGCCTCAGGACGCGGACCACCCCTTCGGGCACGCCCGGATGGAGTATATCGGCGCGCTGGCCATCGGCGTCATTATCCTCTATATCGGCATCGACCTGATGAAGCGCAGCGTCCTCGCCGTGCAGACCCCGGAGATGCCCCGGTTTTCCTGGCTGCTGGCGAGCGTGACAGGACTGGGCATCCCGGTGAAGGCCCTGATGTACCGGCTGTACCGGAAGACGGCGAAAAAGCATGATTTCCCGCCCCTGATGGCCACGGCGCAGGACAGCCAGAACGACGTAATTATCACCAGCTCTGTGCTGGCAGGCTTGCTTTTGTCCCATTTTCTGGGCGTCATCCTGGACGGCTGGCTGGGCGTACTGGTTTCCGGCTTCGTCCTGTTCAGCGGCATCCGCTTGATCAAGGGAACGGTCAACGACCTGATCGGCGGAAAACCGGACCGTGAATTGGGAAACCGGGTATTGGACATCCTGAGGGGATACCCGGAAATCCTCGGGCTGCATGATTTCGTGCTGCACAACTACGGACCGGGCCGCTCGATGGCGTCGGTCCACGCCGAGGTCAGCGCGGACGCCCCAATCCTGGTCATCCACGAGGTCATCGACCAGGCGGAGCAGGAGGTGCTTACGAAACTTGACCTGCCCCTCATCATCCATATGGACCCCGTGGTGCCCGACGACGCGCCGGGGCAGGGAAGAAAGGCGCGCATCGCGCAGTACCTGTCTGAAATGAACCCTCCCCTGTCCCTGCACGACTTCCGAATGGTGCCCGGGAAACGCGTCATCAAGTTGATATTCGACGTGGTCGTACCGGTCGACTTCGAGGGGGAGGACGAGCTGGTCAAGAAGGTGGACGCCTTCGCCAAATCGCTGGACCCGCGGCATCAATGCGTCATCCGCATCGACCGGGACTATTTCCCCGAGACAGGGCAGGAGGCCGGGACATGAAGACAAGGGAGCGGCTCGTACTGCTTTTCCTGGCGCTGTCGTTCCTGGCGGCTCCATGCTGCGCGACGACAGGCGCGGAGGAGGCGCTCAACGACCGGGAACTGACGGACCTGCTCTATGAGCTCAACCGCGAGGAGGAGGAAGGTTCGGAATTCCTGGTGCTGCCGGACGATTACAAGGAGCCCCTCACCGGGGTGGACGGGGTGTACAGCCTGCTGCTGGTGGGCGTCGACGTCGACCACGCGGACGTGGCAGGGCGCAGCGACACGATGGTGCTGGCGGTGCTGAACACCCGGACGGGCAGCGTCAGCCTGGTTTCTTTTTTAAGGGATTTGTACGTGGAAATCCCCGGGAGGGGGCATAACCGGCTCAACGCTGCCTATGCCTTCGGCGGCCCCCAGCTGCTTTTAAAAACGCTGGAAAGCAACTTCGCGGTCAAGGCGGACGGTTACCTGGCCGTGGATTTCAGCCTGATGGCCGGCCTGGTCGACGCCATCGGCGGCATTCCCATGACCGTCCTGGAAAGCGAGGTGTCCCCCTTGAACGGCATCCTGGGCTATTACAACTATCAAAACGGGCTGCCGGAAGCGCAGGGGGCGCTGGAGAACGGGGGAGAGGTGTTTTTAACCGGGCCGCAGGCGATGGCCTACGCGCGTATCCGGAAAATCGACGATGATTTTTCGCGGGTTGAGCGGCAGCAGAGGACACTGGAAGCCATCTTCAAAAAATTGCTTGGTTTGCCTCCGGAAAGACTGCTCGCCATCACCGCGGAGTACGCCGCCCAGGTCAAGACGGACCTGACGCTGGCGGAGGTGCTGGAATTGTCCGCCGAAGCGATGAAACCGGACCGGTACGACGTGAGGACGCTGACCGTGCCGGTGAAAGGCTCCTGGCGCGGGGCGACGAGAAACAAGGCGGCCATCCTGGTTGCGAGTTTCCGGAAAAACGTGAAGGCCATCGAAGGGTTCCTGGAGCCCGCCTTCAACCCCGGCCGCTGACAGCCCGGCGCTCGGTTGATTTGGCCCGGAAGACCATGTACAATAAGACAGCAACGAACAAACAGGGGGTAGAGGTATGTACCGACCAGTCATCGACCAGGCCGCGGAAAAAATGGAAAAAACCAAGGATGTTTTCCGGCGCGAACTGGTGTCC
>JAAZAQ010000081.1 GCA_012514225.1 Clostridiales bacterium
GTCCTGGCAGGTGACGGAGCGGGGCTGGTGCTCGGAGATGATTTCCCTGAGCGCCTCCTGCGCGAGGTTCAGGCTGATTTCCTTGCCGGAAAGGGATGAATAGGCCTGCAGGCGCGTCAGGCTGCCCTCCAGCTCGCGGATGTTGCTGTCCACGTTCTGGGCAATCATCTGCACCACGTCCTCCCCCACCTGGATGCTTTCCTCCCGCGCCTTGGAGCGCAGGATGGCGCAGCGGGTATCCAGGTCCGGCCGCTGGATGTCGGCGATGAGGCCGGAGAGGAAGCGGCTGCGCAGCCGCTCCTCCAGGTGGGCGATTTCCTTGGGCGGCCGGTCGGAGGAGATGATGATCTGCTTTCCCGCGCCGAAAAGGGCGTTGAAGGTGTGGAAGAACTCCTCCTGGGTGGAGTCGCGGCCGGCGATGAACTGGATGTCATCAATCAGCAGGACGTCGACGCTGCGGTACTTTTCCCGGAACTGGACGTTCCGGTTGGTCTGGATGGCGGTGACCAGCTCAATGGTGAAGGTTTCGCTGGTCACGTATTCAAGCCGCGTTTCCGGTTTTTCCTGCAGGATGTAATGCCCGATGGCGTGCATCAGGTGGGTTTTCCCCAGGCCGACCCCGCCGTAGATGAACAGGGGGTTATAGGCGTCCGCCGGCGACTGCGCGACGGCCAGGGACGCCGCGTGGGCGAAGCGGTTGCCGGAGCCGACGACGAAGGACTCGAAGGTGTATCGCGCGTTGAGCTGGGGCGCCGGCTTGACCATGATGGCCGCGCCGTCGCGGAACTGCGTCGCCTGGCTGGGGGTCAGGATGTTGAGCCGCAGTTCCTTGCCCGAAGCCTGGCGAAGCGCGGATGATATCAGCGCGGAATAGCGCGGGACCACGAACTGGTGGTAAAAATCGGTCTCAGCCTTGACAAAATACTGGTCCCCCCGGATGTCCAGGGGTTTGAGCGCCCGCTCGATCCACGTGGAATATGTCACGTCGGACATCTCCGCGTGCATGAGCTGACAGGCCTTTTGCCAAATCGACTGGTAGTCCAACACCGTTCTCCTGATTCCTTGATTATGCATGCCTATGCAAGCCGACGGGGTAAAAAAAACAGACTTGGCCGTTTCAACCCGGGCGCATCTGTGGATATCTTCCTGTGGATAAGCGCGGATTGACCGTTCTCCCACGGCGGCATTCTACCATGGGGGGCGCGAAGAATCAAACGGGGAGGGGCGGGTTCCCGGATGCATGAGGGATGTGGAAATGTTCACCCCAACCACCATCCCTTGTGGAGCGGGTCGCACGAAGCCACAGGAACTGGGAGTCCGAATGCATAAAATTACGCGAACGCCGTATCTGTTTCGTCAATGTTTTCTTTCCCGGCCAAATATTAATTTCCCGTGACGAACTGTTGATAACTTGTCACATGATGCCCCGAGTAGCCCGTCCCGCAAGCCGTCCGGCGAATCGGGTGGACCACATTCGCCCGACATCACACCCGGATAGATACGGGCACGCCACAAGCCGTCGGGGTGGTCTCTGCAACTATCCAAGACGCCTGAAAAGGGATATACTGCACCCAACAAAAAACCGGAGGGCGCCGACATGCAGGACGTTAGCCAGAAACGATTCACCCTCAAGGAACGCAGCTGGATTCTGTATGACTGGGCCAACTCGATTTACGCGACCAACATTATGGCCGCGATATTCCCGACCATCTTCGTCAACTTCGTCGGCGAGCAGGGGGACGCCTGGTGGGGGTACGGCACCAGCCTGGCCACGCTGATCGTCGCGGTGCTGGCGCCGCTGCTGGGTTCCATCGCGGACTACCGGGGGATGAAAAAGCGCCTGTTTACGGTGTTCATGCTGCTGGGCGTCCTGTCCACGGCGCTCATCGCCCTGACCGGGAACTGGCAGCTCATGCTGGCGTTCTACGTCCTGTCCCGGATCGGGTTTTCCGGCTCCAACCTCTTCTACGACAGCTTCCTCACGGACGTGACCACCAACGAGCGCATGGACAAGGTCTCCTCCTGGGGATACGCAATGGGCTACATCGGCGGGAGCACGATTCCCTTCGTCATATCCATCGCCGTTTTGATGGTGTTGGGGTACGACAGCCCCTTCGCCCAGAAGTTCTCCATCCTGATCGTCCCCGTATGGTGGCTGGTCTTTTCCATCCCCTTCCTCAAAAACGTCGAGCAGACGCACTACATCGAGCGGCCGGAGCGCATCTCGCTGAAAGGCGCCTTCGACAACGTGCTGCACACCGCCAGGGACATCGTCTCGCAGCGGGGCCTGCTGCTGTTCATCCTGGCGTACTTCTTCTATATCGATGGGGTGGGCACGGTCATCTCCATCTCCACCGCCTACGGCACCGCCCTTGGCCTGGGGGCGACCGGCATGATCCTGGCGCTGCTGGTCACCCAGATCGTCGCCATGCCCTCCTCCATCCTCTTCGCCCGGATGGCGGGCAGGATTACCACGCGCAAGGCACTGCTCATCGCGATTTCGGTCTATATGTTTATCTGCTTCGTGGGCTTCGTCATGGGCTTTACGCTGGAGCCGCACCAGGACGCTTACCGCGCTGCCTTCGCCACCCGCCGTTCCGCTTTCGAGGACATCGCAAACCCCGCGGCGTTTGAGGACGGGGACAGCGCGAAGGAAGCGCTGGCTTCCTACCTGACCGCGGCGGAGCGGGCCGCCCGCTCCAAGGACGCGGAAGCCGTGGGCAAGCTGGCGTTCACCTGGAACGGCATCAGTGCGGCCGACGAAGCGCTGGCCGCAAAAGCCTTGCCGAACCTCAACGCCATGCTCACCGATTTCCAGTCCCGGAACGCTGAAGAAATCAAGCGCTACCAAGGCGCAATCGGCTTTTCCACCGCGCTGTTCTGGGGCATGGCCGTGCTGGTCGGTACGATGCAGGGCGGCATCCAGGCGGTCAGCCGAAGCTATTTCGGCAAGCTGGTGCCCAAGAAGCGTTCCAACGAGTACTTCGGGTTCTTCGATATCTTCGGCAAGTTCGCCACCGTCATCGGACCCTTTCTCTTCGCCCTGGTCGGCGACCTGACCGGCCGATCTTCCCTGGGCGCGCTGTGCCTGCTGCTGCTGTTCCTCGCGGGGTTTATCCTGCTGCTGGTCGCCAAAAAACCCCTGGAGGAACTGGAAGCCGCCCGGCGGCTGGCGGACTGACGGTTCCGCGCCTGCCCGGAATACGTTCCCTTGCTTCAGTTCGGCTGACAAATGGCATTCAAAAAGCGCCCGTCGGGGCGCTTTTGGTTGGCTTTGGGTTTTACTCGGCCAGGCTGAACTGGTCCTTGCTCGCGCCGCACAGCGGGCACTCGTAATCGTCCGGCAGGTCTTCCCACTTGGTGCCGGGAGCGTAGCCGTTGTCCGGCTCGCCCTCCGCCTCGTCGTAGATGTAGCCGCAGATGTCGCACACGTATTTCTTCATGGGTCGCTCCTTTTTTATTTTCAGGCCTTCCAAAGGCCGTGGAGATTGCAGTGCTCATAGACCGCCTTGACCTTGTCGCCGGGGATGATGGAGAAGACCGCCTCCGGCTTGTCACCGGGCTTCAGGGGCTTGCGCTGGTTGCCGTTCTCCGTTTCCAGCGCGATGAAGGTGATGTAGTGCTTTTCTTCCATGGGGTGTTCGACCGAGCCGATCCTGACCTTGACCAGGTTCCCCTCCACGGTCACTTCCGGGACGTGCTTTTCCTTGGACGCGTCGACGGTGCCGGGCACCATCTCCTGCATCTCCTCGCCGCAGCAGACCACCTTGACGCCGGAATTGTACGCATAGGCGACGATGTTCCCGCAATGCTTGCAAACGTAGAACTTCATATCCCTTTCCTCCTTCACGCTTCTGCGCACATCATAGGGGCGGACGCACGGGTTGTCAAGCGGGCCGGCGGCGGCCGGCACCGCGCCGTTTCTTGACATTCCCGCAGCGCAAACCTACAATCGGGCCAAATACGTCAGGCAGGAGGGCCGCCTTTGCGCCGCGGGAACCGCTCGAAACCAACTTTCCAGGATGACAGGATTGTCCGACGCGCCGCCTACCGGCAGGACGCGGCCGGGGGCGCCTATCCCCCGACAGCCGGCCCTTCCCGTGGCCCGGGCATCACCGAATCGGACTGGGCGGTTCCGCAGGGTGACCCGCAGCGGGCGGACAGCGCCTGGCAGGCGCCCTTTGTCGCCCAGCCGCAGGACTGGTACTGGCAGGACGGCCCCGATGCGGAAGAACCATACGGCGCGCTGGACGCCCGGGGTCAGCCCAGGCGTTTCCCTGCATTCTGGGCGGCGGTCGCGGTCATTTCCCTGGCGCTGCTGGCGGTCGTCCTGCTTGCCGTTTACCGCGCCTACCAGCCCTCCGCGGCGTTCGCGGCCAAAAAGGCGGCCATGGCACCCGCAGTGTTCTTTGATGGCATCCTTGTGGACGAGGTGCCCGTCGGCGGCATGAACCGCCAGCAGGCGCAGGCCGCGCTGCAGCAGAAGGCGGCGGCCAGCGAGACAAGCCTGGACATCCTGCTGCAGGTGGACGACGCGGCCTACCGGATTACGCAGGCGGAAATCCCCTTTGAGCGCAACGTTTCCCCCGTTCTGGACGAAGCCTGGTCCATCGGGCGGCAGGGGTTCATCCAGGGCATCGGCAGCGCCAGCACCCCCTTTGACATCCGGTGGCGGCACACGCTGCAGACCCGGCAGGAAAAAGCCTACTTCTACACCCGCGTTTCCTATCGGTACGAGGATGTCCGCGCGCTGTCCCAGGCTATCGCGGCACAGGTCAGCCGCGAGCCGGTCAACGCCGTAATCGAGGAATTCAATTTCTCCACCCGCCAGTTCAAAGTGTCCCGGGACGTGCCGGGGCGCCGCGTCAACCCGGCCGATATCGAACGCGCGCTGGTTCAGGCGCTGGACAGCGGGAACTACCAGGGCCGGCTCAGCCTAGCCACCGAACGCATCCTGCCGCGGGTCAGCAGCATGGACCTGCAGAACAGCTTTACGCAGCTGGCTTCCTTCAGCACCAAGACGACTTCCGACGAAAACCGCAACAACAACATCTCCCTGGCGTCCCAGTCCGTCAACGGCAAGACCGTGATGCCCGGGGA
>JAAZAQ010000082.1 GCA_012514225.1 Clostridiales bacterium
ACCGGCCGTTCCCGGCGCTTGCGGGTCTGGCCCAGGTAGGCGTCGCGCACCCGCTGGTTGCCCAGCAGGCTCATCCCGGTGTCCTCCATCGTGATGCGCCCGGTCTCCAGCACGTAGCCGTAGTCGGCCGCGCGCAGGGCGGCGTTGGCGTTCTGCTCGATGAGCAGGATGGTGATGCCCTCCTGCATCAGCCGCTGGATAATCTGGAAGATGTCGCGCACCACCAGGGGCGCCAGGCCCAGGGAGGGCTCGTCCATCATCAGCAGCTTGGGACGTGCCATCAGCGCGCGCCCCACGGCCAGCATCTGCTGCTCCCCGCCGGAGAGGGTGCCGGCCATCTGCCAGTGGCGCTCCTTGAGGCGGGGGAAGCGCTCGTACACATAGTCGATGGAGGCGTTGACCTCGCCCGGGTCGTCGCGCAGGTAGGCGCCGATTTTCAGGTTCTCCAGCACCGTCAGGTTGGGAAACACGCGCCGCCCCTCCGGCACCATCACGATGCCCTCGGACACGATTCTGGACGTGTCCAGCGAGGTGATGTCCCGGCCGTCGAAGTTGATGGAGCCGGACCGGATCGGCACCAGGCCGCTGATGGCGCGCAGGGTGGTGGACTTTCCGGCGCCGTTGGCGCCGATCAGGGTGACAATCTGCCCCTTCTCCACCGTGAAGGAGATGCCCTTGAGCGCCTCGATGCCGCCGTAGGAGACCTGGAGGTTCTGGACGGTCAGCAGGCTCATTCCTCTTCCACCCCCAAATAGGCCGTGATGACGTCCGGGTTGTCCTGCACCTCCTCCGGCACGCCGTGCGCGATGAGCTTGCCGAAGTCAATCACGTACACGCGGTCGGAGATGTCCATCACCAGGTCCATGTGATGCTCGATCAGGAAGACCGTCAGGCCGAACTGGTTCTTGATGCCGGTGATGAAGCGGCCCAGGTCGTCGGTCTCCTGCGGGTTCATGCCGGCGGCCGGCTCGTCCAGCAGCAGCAGCTGGGGCTTTGTGGCCAGCGCGCGGGCGATTTCGAGGCGCCGCTGCTTGCCGTAGGGCAGGGAGGTCGCCTTCTCGTCCTTCAGGTCGGCCAAGCCCACCACCTCCAGCATCTCCAGCGCGTGCCGGCGCATCTGCTGCTCCTCCCGGTAGTTGAGGCGGAAGGCGGCGGTGAAGAGGTTGCTGGTCTTGTGCAGGTGGGTGGCGATGAGCACGTTCTCAAACACCGTCTGCGTCTTGAACAGCCGGATGTTCTGGAAGGTGCGGGCGATGCCCATCTTGGTGATGCGGTCGGGCGTGTTGACGACCGTCTCCGCCGGGAAGGCCTTGTCGCTGCCCGCGTACAGCTCCTTCATCCTGCCCTGGGGCCTGTTGCTGATGATGAGGTTGCCCAGGTAGCGCACCTGGCCGCTGGTGGGCGTGTACACGCCGGTGATGCAGTTGAAGGCCGTCGTCTTGCCGGCGCCGTTGGGCCCGATGAGGGCGACGATTTCGCCCCGGTCCACCCGCATGGAGAGGCTGTCCACGGCCACCACGCCGCCGAACTGCATGGTGACGCGGTCCAGTTCCAGCACCCGCTCAGCCATTGGCGCCGCCTCCCTTCCGGGGGGACAGCCTTCGCGCGATGCGCTTCAGGCTCAGTTCCTTGTCGCCCATGATGCCCCTGCGGTAAAACAGCACCACCGCCATGATGATGACGGAGAAGACCACCATCCGGAAGCCCGAGCGCATCAGCGGCAGCTGGAAGGAGCCGATGGCCTGCTCGTTGTCCAGGAACCGCAGCCACCACTCGCTGGCGGCGATGAAGAGGAAGCTGGCCATCACCGAGCCGGTCAGCGAGCCCATGCCGCCGATGACCACGATGAGCAGGATTTCGTAGGTCATGGCGCTGGTGAAGGCCGCCGCCTGCACCGTGGTCTGGTACATCGCCAGTAGCGCGCCGCCCACGCCGGCGAAGAAGCTGCTGATGACGAAGGCCAGTTGCTTGTGCCGGAACAGGTTGATGCCCATCGCCTCGGCCGCCACCTCGTCGTCCCGGATGGCCTTGAAGGAGCGGCCGTAGGTGGAATGGATGACCAGCGCGATGAAGGCGACGCAGGCGCCGGCCACCAGGAAGGGGAAGAGCACGGTGTCGAAGGTCGGGTACTTGCGCAGCAGGTTGGAGCCGTTGGTGATGGGCCCCAGGCCGTCGTACTGGAAGACCGCGCGGATGATTTCCGCGAAGCCCAGCGTGGCGATGGCCAGGTAGTCGCTCTTGAGGCGCAGGACGGGCAGCCCGATCAAGAAGGCGAAGAAGGCGGCCGCCGCGCCCGCCAGGGCAAGGGCCGCCAGGGTGGGCAGCGCGAACTGTACCAGGCCGCCGTCGTAGTACTGGTACACCTGCGCGCGGCTCTGCGTCTCGATGGTGAAGATGGCGAAGGTGTAGGCGCCGATGAGCATGAAGCCGGCCTGGCCCAGGGAGAACAGGCCGGTGAAGCCGTTGAGGAGGTTCATGGCGACGGCGACCAGCGCGTAAATCGCGCCCTTCTTCAGCACGGTAATCAGCATCGTGCCGGAGCCGACGACGGACTCCAGGATATACACCCCGGCGTAGAGCAGGCCGATGAGCAGCGCCGGCAGCGCGGCCTTCCTGATTTTGCCCGTCCGGTCGAAGACGGCGCCCAGCAGCAGCGCGCCCGCGAGCAGCAGGAACAGCCCGGCCGCCGTCAGGGACGGCCGGTTGCGGTAGACGAACAGCTCCCGGGCGACGGTCCCGCCGGTGTCCAGCCGGTCCGGCCAGCCGTCCAGGTAGCGCTCCAGGCTGCGGAGGACTTTCTCGCGGCTGCCTTCCGCAAGCGCGTCCAGCACGCGGTCCTTCGCCTTCTGCATCTTCGTGTCCTGCGCCGCCGCGCCCTGCGCGTCCATCCGCTCCAGCAGCCCCGGCAGCTTATCCTTCGAGGACTCGGCGGCAATGACCAGGACGGCGGCACACAGGATGAGGAGGGCGGCAAGGATGATTTTCACTGTCTTCATGCGCGCCTCCTACACCTTTTCGTGGACCGCTTCGCCGAAGAGGCCCGTGGGCTTGAAAATCAGGATGATGATCAGCAGCGCGAAGGTGAAGGCGTCGGAGAAGGTGGTCAGCCCCATGGCCTTGATGATGTTCTCCGCGATGCCGATGATGAAGGCGCCGATGACCGCGCCGGGAATCGAGCCGATGCCGCCGAAGACTGCGGCCACGAAGGCCTTCAGCCCCGGCATCGCGCCGGCGGTGGGCGTGACGGCGGTGTAGTTGGAGAAGTACAGCATCGACCCGACCGCCGCCAAAAAGGAGCCGATGACGAAGGTGACGGAGATGACGCCGTTGATTTTGATGCCCATGAGCTTGGAGGTCTCGAAGTCCTTGCTCACCGCGCGCATCGCCATGCCGATCTTGGTGTGACGGATGAGCTGCGTCAGCAGCAGCACCAGGACCAGCGTCAGCACCGGGGTCACCAGGGTCACCATCTTGGTCGTCGCGCCCAAGAGGGTCACGGAGCTGGAAATCCACGGGATGACGGGGTACTGCTTGGCCAGGCCGCCGGTCACGTACCACATCAGGTTCTGCAAAAGGTAGCTCACCCCGATGGCCGAAATCATGATGGACATCCGGGGCGCGTCGCGCAGGGGCTTGTAGGCCACCCGCTCCACCGCGAAGCCCAGCAGCACGGTGATGACCGCGGTCAGCGGCAGGGAGATGTACAGCGGCATCGTGGCGTTCATGTAGACCATCAGGTAGGCGGCGACGGTGAAGATGTCGCCGTGGGCGAAGTTGATGAGCCGCAGGATGCCGTAGACCATCGTGTAGCCGATGGCAATCAGCGCGTACTGCCCGCCCACGGAGATGCCGGCCAGCAGGTAGGGAAGGTTGGCGCGGATGAAGTCCGACATGAAGTCCCCCTTGCAGGAAGCGGGGGGGGCCGACGCTCGGACGTCAGCCCCCCGCCCGGTCAGACCGGTTTATGCCAAGGTATGGTTATTTCTCCACGCCCTGGACCTTGACGAAGGTCCAGGCGCCCGCGGCGTTGTCGGACTTCTTGATGAAGGCCTGGTCGCGCACGGCGTCGCCGTTCTCGCCAAAGACAATCGCGCCGGTCACGCCGTCGTAGGTCACTTCCGCCATGATGTCGGCGATGTCCTGGCGGTCGCCGGAGTCGGCCTTCTTCAGGGCCTCCAGGGCGACCATGTAGCCGTCGTAGCCCAGCGCGGACACGGCTGCCACGATGTCGTTGCCGCCGTTGTTGGCCAGCTTGTCCGGGTTGGCGTTGAGCCATTCCTTGAAGCCCTTGACGAACTCCGCCGCCTTGGAGGAGGTGTCGCCCTCGTCGAAGAAGGTGGAGACGCTCACCGACAGCTCGGTGCCCTTCGCGGCGTCCAGGATGACGGAGGAGTCCCAGGTGTCGCCGGCCAGGATGGGAATCTTGACGCCGTTGGCGGCGGCTTGGGTGATGATCTGCGCGGCGAACTCGGTGGAGGTGGGGGAGAAGATGACCTCGGCGCCGGCGTTCACGGCGTTGGTCAGGTAGGCCGCGAAGTCGCTGGTGCCCAGCGGGAAGGTCTCGCCGGTCACCTCGCCGCCCTTGCCCTTGAAGGCCTCGGTGAAGTAGTGGGCCAGGCCCACGTCATAGTCGTTGCCCAGCTGCGCCAGGGTGTAGGCCTTCTTGGCGGCGTACTCGTCCATGGCGAAGTTGGCCAGCACCGTGCCCTGGAAGGGGTCCAGGTAGCAGATGCGGTAGTACAGGGGGTTGCCCAGGGTCACCTGCGGGTTGGTGCAGGAGATGCCGACGGCGACGACGCCCGCCTCGTTGAAGGTGGGCGCGGCGGCGATGGACACGCCGGAGCCGTAGGAGCCCAGCACGATGGACGAGCCCGCCGAGACCAGCTGCTGCGCGGCGGAGACCGCCTTGTCGTTGGAGGACTGGTTGTCCACCTCGACCAGGTTGATTTTGTACACGCCGTCAGACAGCTCGACCGTCGGCTGCACGAAGTTGGCGTAGTAGATGCCCAGGGTTTCCTGCTTGCCGCCCGCGCCGTTGGGGCCGGAGGCCGGTTCGTAGATGCCGATGGTGATTTCGCCCTTGACGCCTTCCGCCGTCGCCAGGACGGGCAGCAGCATCAGCAGGGACAGGGCCAGCGCGATCCATTTCCTCATGATGGAATCCTCCTTGTCAGTCTATTCGTGTATTCGTCCGCGGACAGATGTATGTGCGGTAATTCTACACCCGGCCCCTTGAAAATGCAAGCGA
>JAAZAQ010000083.1 GCA_012514225.1 Clostridiales bacterium
CTGTACTACGGGCGGACGGCGGATTACATGGACACCTTCCACGCCCAGTGCCTGATGGGGGGAACCTGCGATGTTTGACTGGGTGGGCGAGATGCTGTCCTATTCCTTCATCTCCCGCGCGCTGCTGGTGGGCACCCTGGTGTCCCTGTGCGCGGCGCTGCTGGGGGTCAGCCTGGTGCTCAAGCGCTCCTCGATGATTGGCGACGGCCTGTCCCACGTGGGCTTCGGCGCGCTGGCGGTCGCGATGGCCGTCGGTGCCGCGCCGCTGGCCTTCACCCTCCCCGTGGTCATCCTGGCGGCGCTGGCGCTGGTCCGGCTCAGCGAAAGCAGCCGCATCAAGGGCGACGCCGCCATCGGCATGATTTCCACCGGCGCGCTTGCCGTGGGCGTGATGGTGCTGTCCCTGAGCCGGGGCGCCAACGCGGACATCTCCAGCTACCTGTTCGGCAGCGTGCTGGTGCTTTCCCGGGAGGACGTCGTCCTGAGCCTGTGGCTGGGCGCGGCCGTGCTGCTGTTCTACGCGCTGACATATCGCCGGCTGTTCACGGTCACCTTCGACGAGTCCTTCGCCAAGGCGACGGGGCTTTGGACCTGGCTGTACAATACCTTGATCGCCGTGCTGACCGCGGTCACGGTGGTCCTGGGCATGCGGATGATGGGCGCGATGCTGATTTCCTCGCTGGTCATCTTCCCGGCGCTGACGGCCATGCGGCTGTGCAAGAGCTTCCTGTCCGTCACGCTGACGGCGGCCGCGGTCAGCCTCGCCAGCTTCGCCGTCGGGATGTCGCTCTCCTACCTGTACGCGGCCCCCGCGGGCGCCAGCGTGGTGCTGGTCAACGTGCTCATGTTCCTCGTGTTCACCCTCGTCCGGCGCTTCAGGGCCCGGGCGGCCTGAGCCTTCGGGAGGGCGAAAACCGGTTGAACGAGGCGAACATCTGTGCTATTCTATCGGCGGCCCCGGGCGACCGGGGCCGCCACATCGAAGACACCGGAGGCAGGATGAAAGACGCGCTGATCATCAGGGGCGCACGGGAACACAACCTGAAAAACGTGGACCTGGAGCTGCCCCGCAACCAGCTGATTGTATTCACGGGGCTGTCGGGCTCCGGCAAATCCTCCCTGGCCTTTGACACCATTTACGCCGAGGGACAGCGTCGCTATGTGGAGAGCATGTCCAGCTACGCCCGGCAGTTCCTGGGGCAGATGGAAAAACCGGACGTGGACGCCATCGAGGGGCTGTCCCCCGCGATTTCCATTGACCAGAAGACCTCCGGGCACAACCCGCGCTCCACCGTGGGCACGGTGACCGAAATCCACGATTACCTGCGCCTGCTCTACGCCCGCGTCGGCACGCCCCACTGCCCGCAGTGCGGCAAGGAAATCCGGCAGCAGACGGTGGACGAGATGGCGGACGCGCTGATGGCGATTCCGGAGGACACCCGGCTGATGCTGCTGTCCCCCGTGGTGCGCGCGCGCAAGGGCGAGCACGCCAGGCTGCTGGAGGAGGCGCGCAAGGCCGGCTTCGTCCGCGCCCTGATCGACGGGACGCTCTACGACCTGGAGGACGCCCCGGCGCTGGACAAGAAGAAAAACCACACCATCGACCTGGTCATCGACCGGGTCGTCGTCAAGCCCGGCATCCGCAGCCGGCTGGTCGACTCTATCGAGACAGCGCTGCGCGAGTCCGGCGGGCTGATGGCCGTCCAGACGGTGCCGGAGGGGAGCCGCCAGCTGTTCTCCCAGAACTACGCCTGCCCGGACTGCGGGGTGAGCATCGAGGAGCTGGCGCCCCGGATGTTCTCCTTCAACTCCCCCTTCGGCGCCTGCCCCGCCTGCTCCGGCCTGGGCGTCACGCGCACCATCCCGCCGGAGCTGGTGCTGCCCGACCCGCGCAAGTCCCTCAACCAGGGCGCGGTGAACGCAATGGGCTGGAACAGCAGCGGGGACGAAAACTCCACCTCCCACATGATGTTCGTGGGCCTGAGCGAAAAATACCGCTTCAGCATGGATACCCCGGTGGGCGAGCTGCCCCGGGACATCCTCGACGTGCTGCTCTACGGCGCCAAGGGCGCGAAAATCCCGGTGCGGTTCCAGAGCCTGTCCGGCTCCGGCGTGTACAACGTCGCCTACGAGGGCATCATCCCCACGCTGATGCGCCGCTACCGGGAGACCTCCAGCGACACGGCCAAGGCGATGTACGAGCAGTTCATGCGGGACGAGCCCTGCAAGGCCTGCGGGGGCAAGCGCCTGAAGCCCGAGGCCCTGGCGGTGACCGTGGGCGGCATCAACCTGGCCGACCTGAGCGCCATGAACCTGACGGACGCCCAGCGCTTCCTGGAGAGCCTGCGGCTGTCACCCACCCAGGCGCTCATCGCCGAGCAGATTATCAAGGAACTGCGCGCCCGGCTGAGCTTCCTCAGGGACGTGGGGCTGGACTACCTGACCCTCTCCCGGGCGGCGGCCACGCTCTCCGGCGGCGAGTCCCAGCGCATCCGCCTGGCCACCCAGATTGGCTCCGGCCTGGTGGGCGTGCTGTACATCCTGGACGAGCCTTCCATCGGCCTGCACCAGAAGGACAACGCCCGGCTGCTGGGCACCCTCAAGCGCCTGCGCGACCTGGGTAACACCCTGATTGTGGTGGAGCACGACGAGGAGACGCTGCGGACGGCCGACTACATCGTGGACATCGGCCCCGGCGCCGGGGCGAACGGCGGGCGCATCGTCGCAAAGGGCGGCGTGGAGGACATCAAGGCCAGCCCCGAGTCGGTCACCGGGGACTACCTGGCCGGGCGCAGGTTCATCCCGCTGCCCAGGAAGCGGCGGGCCGCCAGCGGCTGGCTGACCGTCAGGGGCGCGCGGGCCAACAACCTGAAGAACATGGACGTGTCCTTCCCCCTGGGCGTGTTCTGCTGCGTGTCCGGCGTCTCCGGCAGCGGCAAGAGCAGCCTGGTCAACGCCATCCTCTACAAGGCCCTGGCGCGGGACCTGAACCGCGCGTCCACCTACCCCGGGCCGCACGACGGCATCGAGGGGATGGAGCAGCTGGACAAAATCATCTCCATCGACCAGTCCCCCATCGGCCGCACGCCGCGCAGCAACCCGGGCACCTACACGGGGGTGTTCGACCTCATCCGCCGCGTGTTCGCCCAGACCAACGAGGCTAGGGCGCACGGGTACAAGGAAAGCCGCTTCTCCTTCAACGTCAAGGGCGGGCGATGCGAGGCCTGCAGCGGGGACGGCCTGCTGAAAATCGAGATGCACTTCCTGGCCGACCTCTACGTCCCCTGCGAGGTCTGCAAGGGCAAGCGGTACAACAGCGAGACGCTGCAAATCAAGTACCGGGGGAAGACCATTGCCGACGTCCTGAACATGACGGTGGACGAGGCGCTGGAGTTCTTCGAGCACCACCCGGCCGTCAAGCGCAAGCTCAAGACCCTGCACGACGTGGGGCTGGGTTACATCCAGATCGGGCAGCCCTCCACCACGCTGTCGGGCGGCGAGGCGCAGCGGGTCAAGCTGGCGACGGAGCTGAGCCGCAAGGCGACCGGCCGCACCCTGGTGCTGCTGGACGAACCCACCACGGGCCTTCACGTGGACGACGTGTCCCGCCTCATCAAGGTGCTGCAGCGGCTGACGGACTCCGGCAACAGCGTGCTGGTTATCGAGCACAACCTGGACGTGCTGAAGACCGCCGATTACGTTATCGACCTGGGGCCGGACGGCGGCGACCGGGGCGGACGGGTGGTCGCGACGGGGACGCCGGAGGAAATCTCCCGCAAGGAGGACAGCTATACCGGCCAATACCTGAGGAAGGCCGGTATCTCCTGATGCGCTGCGCCTGCCCTTTCTGCGGCGGCCTGATGCCCCAGGCGCAATCCGGCGCGCCGCGCTGCGTGTGCGC
>JAAZAQ010000084.1 GCA_012514225.1 Clostridiales bacterium
CGCATCAGCCCGAAAACCAAGGTGCAGAACCTGAGCATCGCGCAAAAGCAGCTCATCGAGATCGCCAAGGCCATCTCCATGGACGCCAAGGTCATCATCATGGACGAGCCGACCAGCGCGCTGAGCCCGACGGAAATCAGCAGCCTGTTCAAGGTCATCCGGCGGCTGAAGTCCGAGGGCGTGTCCATCATCTACATCTCCCACAAGCTCGACGAGGTGCTGGAAATCTCCGACCGCGTCACGATTTTGAGGGACGGGTGCGTGGTGGGAACCGCCGGCGCGGGCGAACTGGACAAGGAGCAGCTCATCACCATGATGGTGGGGCGCGAGATGAAGGAGCTGTTCCCCGTATGCCACCGG
This sequence comes from Clostridiales bacterium, assembly GCA_012514225.1. Classification (GTDB taxonomy): domain Bacteria; phylum Bacillota; class Clostridia; order Christensenellales; family Aristaeellaceae; genus UBA6115. Next base: position 361 of record JAAZAQ010000084.1, read on the forward strand.
GACGTCCACGACAGGGTGCTGGAGGTGCGCGGCCTGAGCAGCGACAAGGTGACCGACGTCACCTTCCACGTCAACCGCGGGGAAATCGTCGGGTTTTCCGGCCTGATGGGCGCCGGGCGGACGGAAATGACCAACGCGCTGTACGGCATCGACAAGCGTGCCGCCGGGGAAATCCTGGTCGGCGGGGTTCCCCTGCCGCCGGACTCACCCCAGGCCGCCAAGCGCATGGGAATCGGCCTGGTCACCGAAAACCGGAAGGAGCAGGGCATCTTCGCCAGCCTTTCGGTCAAGCAGAACATCTCCGTGGCCGCGCTCGCCCAGTATGCCAAAAGCGGCGTCATCTCCCGCAAGCGGGAGGGCAGCGACGTGGAAAACATCGTCAGGGAGATGTCCATCAAGACGCCCTCGCTGCAACAGACCATCAACAAGCTGTCCGGCGGCAACCAGCAAAAGGCCCTGCTCGCCCGGTGGCTGATCGACAGGAACCTCAAGGTGCTCATCGTCGACGAGCCGACCCGCGGCATCGACGTGGCCGCCAAGTCCGAAATCTACAGGATTCTCAGCCGCCTGGCCGGCGAAGGCCTGGCCATCGTGATGATTTCCTCCGAGATGACGGAAATCCTGGGCATGTGCGACCGCATCTACGTGATGAAGGACGGACGGATTACCGGCGAGTTCCACAAGGATGCGGCGGACGAGCGGATGCTGCTGGAGAAGGCAATCAGCTGACCCCGGGCCCGGGGCGAAGAAAACGACGGAAACGGGAGAGCGCGCATGAATCACCGGGAACGGTTCATATCCCTGCTCGCCGCGCGGAAGGCGGACCGGCGGGGTTTCTGGAAGGGCAACCCTTCTGCGGACGCGCTGAAGGCGTATTACCCGCATTACGGGGTCGACACCCCCCTGAAGCTCGCGCAGCGCCTGGGCGACGACTTTTACTGGCTGCCCGCCGACCTGGTGAGCTGGAAGAACGCCTCGGGGAAGGACGTGTTCGATCACGTGGGCAAAATGGCCGGCGACGGCCAGGAGTCCGGGCCGATCTTCGCGGAGTGCGAGGACCCGAAGGAAATCGAGCGCCACGACACCTTCCCGGACCCTGAGACCTTCGACCTGGACGGATACGGACGGCTGCTGGACAAGGCGCTGGCAACCGGCATGGGCGTCGCAGGCGGCGCCTGGTCCTGTTTTTATCACGTCGTTTCCGACTATTTCGGGATGGAGAACTATTTCTGCAAGATGCACACCGACCCCGCGGTCGTACACGCGCTGACCGAGCGGGTGGTGGACCTGTTCGCGCGGGTCAACGAAAAGGTGCTGGAGCGCTACCGGGACAAGGTGGACTGCCTGTTCATGGGCAACGACTTCGGCACCCAGCTGGACCTGATGGTCAGCCCGGAGCACTTCCGGGCGTTCATCCTCCCCTACTACAAGAAGCTGTTCGCCATCGCCTACAAGTACAATAAGCCGGTCATGCTGCACAGCTGCGGGGCCATCGGGCGCGTCATCCCGGACCTCGTCGACGCGGGCATCAGCGCGCTGCACCCCCTGCAGGCGCTGGCGAAGGGTATGGACGCGGAAAGCCTGAAGCAATACCGCAATGACCTGCTGTTCGTCGGGGGAATCGACACGCAGTGGCTGCTACCCTTCGGCACGCCCCGGCAGGTGAAGGAAGAGGTCTTCCGCATCGCCGGGCTGTGGGGCGACGGATGGGTCGTATCCCCCAGCCACGAAGCGCTGCTGCACAACGTCCCGGCCGCCAACCTTGAGGCGATGCGCGAGGCGGCCCGGGAACTGGATTGAACGACACACCCGAGGAGAGAATATGAAAAAAGACCACGCCATCCTGAAACCCCTGGCCGAAGAGCTGGCCCGGATTGCCGCACTCCCCGTCCAGAAGGAGAAAAGGGCGCTCTGGACCCGGAACAACGACCTGGAGCCGACCCGGCCGCTGGTCTATATCGACCAGTTGCCCTGGCATGAAATCGCGGCGAGCCCGGAGATGAAGCTGGGCTGCGAGGACCCCTTCCTGCGCGTGGTCGAGCAGCGCATCCGCGAGACACTGTACCGGTGGAAGCACTTCCCCTGCGACATGGTCGTGGAGGAGCGCATCGACCTCCCCCACGCCGTCACCGGCGTGGACTACGGCACCCACGTCAAGGAGGAAGGCCTCTACACGGACAAGGAGAACGACATCTATTCCCACGACTACCAGGAGCAGCTCAACACCCCGGAAGACGTGGAGAACCTGAAGTTCGACAGCGTTACGGTCGACCGGGCCTTGGACGCGGAGCGGCTCGCGGAATGCGAGCGGATATTTGAGGGCATCCTGCCGGTGCGATTCGAGGGCGTGCAGATTCACGCCGGGGTATGGGACCGGATCGCCCAGCTGCGGGAGCCGGAGACCATGCTGCTGGACCTGATTGACCGGCCGGAGTTTACGGAGCAGATCGTCATCAGGCTCCGGGACATCACCATGGACACCGTGCGGCAGTGCGAGCAGCTGGGCCTGCTCGACAACCAGCTGCAGTACGTGCATTGCACGGGCGCCTACACCAACGACCTGCCCCGGCCCGAAGGCGGCAAGGTGCTGGCGAAAAACGTCTGGGCGTTCGGCATGTCGCAGATTTTTAACTCCGTGTCCAAGGACATGCACGAGGCGTTCGACATCGACCTGCTGATGCCGCTGTACGACATGTTCGGCCTGATGTACTACGGCTGCTGCGAGCCGCTGCACAACAAAATCGACATTGTGCGCAAGATCAGGAACGTCCGCAAGGTCTCCATGTCGCCCTGGGCGGATATCGACCGGGGCGCCGAGAGCATCTCCGGCGACTTCGTCTTCTCCCTGAAGCCGCGGCCCTCCCTCATCGGCAACGGCACCTTCGAGGAAGAGCCCATCCGCCAGCAGATGCAACAGGCGAAGGATGCCTGCGCGCGCTACAAGACCCCCTGCGAATTCATCCTCAAGGACGTGAGCACCGTGCAGGGCCGCCTGGACTTCCTGGACAAGTGGAACCGGGTCGCGATGGAAATCGCCCAGTCCTGAAACGAATCAACGGGATAAAACTTGTTTTCCCGCCCCGGGCGCCTGTCCTAACTTGCGGGGCGGGAGCCGTCTGCGATAGAATGGCATGACAGGGCGCCATCGCCAACAGGCGCCATCATCAATAGACCCGGGCCTAGCCGGAGCATTCCGGTTAAATATATGAAAATCGGGAGGAAAACTGCAAATGAGGAAACTGTGCCTGGTGCTGCTCGCCGCGATGCTGCTGGCGGCGCCCCTGTCCCTTGGAATGGCCGAGGCGGACAAGTCCGAGCAACTCTACATCCAGGTCAGCGCGCTGGGCGGGCTGGACTACTTCTACGACCATATGCTGGGCTGCGAGATGGCCGGCAAGGAACTGGGCGTGAAGACCGAGTACGTCGGCCCCGTGGACTATGACATGACCGCGATGGTCGCCGCCTTCGAGCAAGCGATTGCCAAGAAGCCCAACGGCATCGTGGTCGTCGGCTTCGAGGACACCCTGGTTCCAATCGTGGACAAGGCCATTGACGCGGGCATCCCGGTGGTGACGGTGGACGCCGACCTGCCCACCTCCAAGCGCGTGTCCTTCGTGGGCACCGGCAACTACACCGCCGGCTTCACCGGCGGCACCTACATGGCCAAGGCGCTGGACGGCAAGGGTAAAATTGTCCTGATGACCAAACCCGGTCAGAGCAACCTGGAGGAGCGCATCCGCGGCTACCAGGAAGCCCTGGCCGCCTATCCGGAAATCGAAATCGTGCAGATTGCCGATACCCAGTCCGACCCCGTTGTGGCCGCCCAGGCTGCCGCGGCGATGCTGCAGAAATTCCCGGACCTGGCCGGTATCGCCTGCGTTGAAGGCGCCGGCGGCGCCGGCGCCGCCACGGCCGTGAAGGAAGCGGGCAAGGTGGGCCAGGTAAAAATCATCTCCATGGACCGCGGCGAGGACGTGCTGGCGGACATCGAGGCCGGCGTCATCACCGCCTCCGTCGCCCAGCAGACCGCGCTGATGCCCTATTACGCCATCCAGATTCTGATGAACATCAACAACTCCAACGTCGCCATCACCACGGACAACAAGGCGGCGGGCGTCGCCGGCGTGCCGGCGGTCGTTGACACCGGCGTCATCATCATCGACGCCCAGAACGCGCAGTATTTCAAGCGCTGAACCCCGGAAGCGCGCGGGAAGGGCGGGTTTGACCGCCCTTCCCGGACCTTTGAGGTAGGCCTTTGAGCGAATACATACTGGAAGCCCAGGGCATCGAAAAATCCTTCCCCGGCGTCAAGGCGCTGGACAAGGTGGATTTCGCGGTCCGCCGCGGCGAGGTGCACGCCCTGGTCGGGGAAAACGGCGCCGGCAAGTCCACATTGATGATGGTGCTGGGCGGCGTGTACGTCCCCGAGGCGGGCGAGGTGCACGTCGACGGGAAGGCGGTGAGGTTCCGCTCCCCCCGCGACTCCATCCAAAGCGGCATCGGCATCGTGTTCCAGGAACTGAGCCTGGTGCCCCACCTGAGCGTGGCGGAGAACATCTACTTCAACCGCCAGCCGGTGAAGCTGGGCGGGCGGATTGACCGCAAGCGCCTCCAGCAGCTGACGACGGAAATGCTCGCCCGATTCGGCATCACGCACATCAGCCCCGCCACGCTGGTACGGGACCTGTCCATCGCCAACCAGCAGGTCATCGAAATCCTCAAGGCGATGAGCGAGGCGCCCAAAATCATCGTGCTGGACGAGCCGACCTCCTCGCTGACGGAGGTGGAGGTCGCGCGGCTGTTTGAGAACATCCGCCGGCTGCAAAACGAGGGCATCTCCTTCGTCTATATTTCCCACCACTTAAACGAGGTCTTCGAGATTGCCGACTCCGTCACGGTTCTGCGCGACGGGCAGAAGGTGGTCACCGCGAAGGTCGCCGACGTGGACGAGGATTTCCTCATCAGCCACATGGTGGGGCGCTCCATCGAAAACATCTACGGCAGCCGGGCCGCTGACGCCCCCCTGGGCGAGGTCATCTTCCGAGCGGAAAACCTGACGCGGGAAGGTGTGTTCAGGGACGTGTCCTTTGACGTGCGCGAGGGCGAAATCGTGGGCTTTTCCGGCCTGGTCGGCGCGGGAAGGACGGAGGTCGCCCGCTCGATTTTTGGCGCGGACCCGCTGACCTCCGGCAGCATGACCCTGGACGGAAAGCCCTTCTGCGTCAACGACTGCGCCCGGGCCATCAAGGAAAAAGTCGGCTACATGACCGAGGACCGGAAGACCCTGGGGCTGTTCCTGGATTTCGACATCACCCAGAACTTCGCGGCCAACCGGCTGGGCGGGTACGTGAAGCACGGCATGATGTGCGACGGCGACCTGTGCTTCGTGTCCGAGCAGATTGTGAAGGACTTCCGGGTCGTCACCTCCTCCATCGAGAAAAAAGTGCGCGAGCTGTCCGGCGGGAACCAGCAGAAGGTGCTGCTGGCCTCCTGGATGAGCATCGACCCCAAAATCCTTTTCGTCGACGAGCCCACCCGGGGCGTCGACGTGGGCGCAAAATGGGAAATCTACCAGCTGCTGCGGAACCTGGCGAAGGAAAAGCGCTGCGGCATCGTGGTCATCTCCTCCGACCTGCCGGAAATCCTCGGCCTGTCGGACCGCATTGTGGTGATGAAGGAAGGCCGAGTGGCAGGCATCCTGGACGGGAGCACCGCGACCGAAAAAAGCGTGATGAAGCTGGCCATCGGCTCGGGTGGCGAGGAGGACGGGAATGGGTGAAACACTAAGGAAACTCGGGAAATCCAGGGAGCTCATCCTGTTCTTCGTGGTCGCGCTGATGTTCGTGGCGATGATTTTCGCCTCCCCCTATTTCTTCTCCAGCGACAACCTGCTGGCCGTCCTGCTGAGCCTGTCCATGGAAGCCATCCTGGTGGTGGGCATGGTCAACCTGATGATTTCCGGCGGCTTCGACATGTCCATCGGCGCGGTGGTCGCGCTGTCCGGCGGCGTCATGGCGATGCTCATCAAGTCCGGTCTGCCCATCGTCGTGGCCATCCTGGCGGGGCTGCTAACCGGCATGGTCATCGGGCTGTTCAACGGCTTTTCCGTCGCCAAGCTGGGCATCGTGCCCTTCGTCACCACCCTGGCCACCCAGAGCATGAGCCGCGGGCTGCTGCTGGTGCTCACCAGCGGGAAGAACATCTCCAACCTCCCCAAGGAGTTCACCTGGATCGGCCAGATGAAAATCGGCGACATCCAGCTGCCGGTCATCTACATGGCCGTCATCGTGATCATCGGCAACTGGCTGCTGCGGCGCAACCGCTTTTTCCGCCAAAACTACTATATCGGCGGCAACTACAAGGCGGCCAAGCTCTCGGGCATCAACGCGGAGAAGATGACGCTGTTCAATTACGCGCTGATGGGTCTGCTGGCCGCCGTCGTAGGCCTCATCCTGACCGCGCGGCTGGGCTCGGCCTCCACCACGGCGGGCATCGGGCTGGAGCTGAAGGTCATCACCGCCGTCATCATCGGCGGCACTTCCATGTCCGGCGGCGAGGGCACGGTGCTGGGCGGCTTCCTGGGCTGCATCCTGATGGCGCTGATTTCCAACGCCCTCACCCTGCTGAACGTCAGCGTCTACTGGACCACCTTCGTGACCGGCTTCACGCTGCTGTCCGCCGTGCTCATTGACCGCGCCGGCAAAATCCGCCAGCAGAAGAACAAGTAACCGGGAAATCCCGGAAGGAGGGCATCACATGACCAGCTACGAGCGGGTGCTCAAGGCGCTGCGCCACCAGGAGGCGGACCGGGTTCCCTTCGACCTGGGCGGCAGCGTGCTGACCGGCATCAACGTGCACGCCTACAAGGCGCTGCGGAAGTTCCTGGGTCTGCCGGAGACGCCGGTCTCCCTGATGGACTACACCCAGCAGCTGGCCCGGGTGGAGGACGATGTCATCAACTACCTGAAGGTGGACGTCCGCGGCGTGGACCCCGCCCCGGTGGCCGAGGCGCCGCTGCGCACGGAAACAAAGCTGTCCAGGGACGGCCGCTACAACGAGTTTTATGACGAGATCGGCATCGGCTGGCGCATGCCGGCGGCGGGCGGGCATTATTTCGATATGTTCAGCCATCCGCTGAAGGACGCGGAGGAGCTGGAGGCCCTGGACGCCTGGCACCTGCCAGCCGGCGACGACCCCTCCCGCTTCCCCACCATGAAGCAGCGCGCGGACCGGTACGTCAACGACGAGAAGCGCGCCTACATCCTGGGCCGCCACGCCGCGGGCATCTGGGAGCTGGCGCTGTGGACGAGCGGGTTTGAGAAGCACTTCATGGACATGGTGGCCAACAAGGAGTTCAGCCACGCGCTGATGCGAAAAATCACCGACAACAAGCTGGAATACTGGCAAAAGGCGCTGGATACCGTGGGCAGCAACGTGCTCATCGTGTCGGAGGCCGACGACCTGGCCACCCAGAACTCCCAGTTGTGCTCGGTGGAACTGTACCGGGAGATGGTGTCCCCCTACCACAAGGAGCTGTTCACCTTCATCAAGCAGCGCGCCCGGCA
>JAAZAQ010000085.1 GCA_012514225.1 Clostridiales bacterium
CCTACCCGGACGCCTTCCGCTTCTCCTGGGACGGGGACGCGCTCACCATCCGGAACGAGCGGCTGGTCAACGATTGAAGCGGAGGGGAGACGCCGGGGGCTTCTTGAAAGAAGCCCCCGGACCCCCAAGAACTATAATGATTCAGTTGTTCAGTCTGAAAAAATGGGACAAGGGATGACATCCCCCGGGCTCTCCCCGTTCTCCGTCACCCCTCCGCCTTCTCCACGTTCCCTGCTTCCTGCGCGCTCATCCCGGCCATCAGGCTTTTCTCGCCCGTATAGTGCACCTGGCCCGGCGCGCCGCCGGGCGTTTTGCGCACGTTTTTGCGGGGCGTGTAGTCCACCCGGGTGGTTTGCCCGCGGGCCTTGGAGTGGAAGGCCGCCAGCCCCGCGGCCAGCCGCAGGGTGGCCTCCGGCACGCGCCTGCCCTGCGCGGACACCAGCACGTGGGAGCCGGGCACGTCCTTGGCGTGCAGCCAGAGGTCGTCGGGCATCGCGGCCTTGAGCAGCTGCTCGTTTTGCGCGGCGCTGCGGCCGGCGCGGATGAGGAAGCCCTCCGGCGAGCGGTAGGCCGTCGGGCGGCTGGGCGCCTCCTTTTTTTTGCCCTTCTGCCCGCTTTCCCGCCGCAGCAGGCCGGCCTCGGCCAGGGGCGCGCGGATTTCCGCCAGCTCCCGGGGGCTTTGCGCGGCGTCCAGGAAGTACAGCGCCTCCTCCAGCATCGAGAGGTCGGCCAGGGCCTTCTGCTTTTGCTCGCCCGCCAGCTTGCGCGCGGTGTGCGCCTTGCGGTAGCGCGTGAAATAGCGCTGGGCGTTCTGCGCGGGGGTCAGCGCCTTGTCCAGCGCCACTGTAATCTGGCCGCCGGTGTAATAGTCCGGGAGCGTCGACTCTTCCGCCCCCTTGGGGACGGCGTGCAGGCCGGCGGTCAGCAGCTCGCCCTTTTTGCGCAGCTCCTCCGCCTCCTCCTGGGTCAGGATTTCCTCCTCCAGCAGCGCCAGCTTGCGCCCCAGGCGCTCCTGCGCGTTCCGCAGCGCCTTTTTGAGCCCGGCGGCGCGCTGGGAAAAGCGGTTGGCCAGGTCGCGCTCGAAATACAGCGTCTCCACCGCCTCCGACAGCGTCTGGCGGGGCGACTGCCGGGCCGCGGGCAGGCTGAGGAAGGGGAAGGGCAGGGCGGCGGCGGGCGTCCCCTCCGCGTCCGACAGCAGCATAGGCGCGGCCATGCCCGGGAGTTCCCGGAAAAAGCGGGCCAGCGCCGAGGCTGTTTGTTCTATGTCCAGCTCCTGAATCAGGGCGTCGGGACGGCCCGCCGCCCGGAAGGCGGCTTCCTCCGCGCTGGCCGCGCCCAGACCGGCGACATTCCCGGCGAGGAAGCGGGAAAGGGGGCCCCCGGCCGCCTCCATCCGCGCGGCCAGCGTGTCGCTGTCCGCCTCCTCCGGCGCCAGCTTGTCCTGCCCGGGCGGCATCAGGTAGGGCTGGCCGGGCAGCATCTGCCGGACCCGGCTCATCTGCAGGGTGACGTGGCGCAGGGAATCGAGGATGACGCCGTCCTGGACGAGGCTCAGGTTGCTGTGCTTGCCCATGGCCTCGAAGTACAGCAGCTTTTCCCGCGGGTCGCCCATCTCGTCCATGGCGGAGAAGCGCAGGCGCAGCAGCCGGTCCCCGAAGAGCTGCTCCGCCGAAAGGAAGCGCCCGCCGGCCAGGTGCTTGCGCAGCAGCATGCAGAACATCGGCGCCTCCGCCGGGTTCTCATAGGCCTTCTCGCTCAGGTGCAGCCGGGTGTATCCCGGCGTCGCGCACAGCAGCAGCCGGTGGTTCTTCCCGCCGTTGCGGATGCCCAGGACGACCAGGTCGTGGTCCGGCTGTGTGGCGCGGTCCACCCGCCCGCCCGAAAGCGCGGCGTTGATTTCCCGGGCGAGGAAGCCCATCAGCAGTCCGTCCATCCCGCCTCCCCTGCAATGTTTTCAACCGGACGGCCGGAGCGCCGGTTCCATCCCGCGCTCAATCGCGTTTCCCCGCAATCGGCCGGCCGACGCGCATCTCCCGTCGCCATTCCGGCGCCGTGCCGACGTCGCCCCAATACTCGTCGTTCTCCATGACCAGGCCGCCCGACAGCCGCATCAGGGAGACCACGCGGAAGGCGGCCTCGCTGCCCGGCGAGGAGACGTGGCAGACGGAGACGAGCGTCTCCCCCGCCTTTTCCGTCCGCTCCAGCCGCACCCTCCAGGCGAGGGGGTACTCCCGGTTGACCCGGACGAACTCCTCCCGGGTCAGCTGCTCATCGCTGTTGTGCCAGCGGATGACCGCCTCCGGGTGGTAAAAGGCCGCCAGGCGGTCCCAGTCCGCCCGGTCCAGGCACTGCCAGTACTCTTTCAAATCCATCGTTTTCCCCCTTCCCGCGCTGCGGCTCCTGCCCGCGCAGCACGGCGCCTGACAGGAAGAGCACAAAGCCCGCCAGCCTCCAGTACATATACCCCGGCGCGGCGCCTTGCGTACCCGGTATCGGCCTCAGGCGGTGCGCCGCGCCTCCCGGCGGAAGAAATGCCGCTTGAGCGCCTCGCCGGAGAGCAGGTAGGCCGCGACCACGCCCAGGATGGCCAGCAGCAGGGCCGGCGGCAGGGGCGAAAGCCCCAGGAAGCCCGCCAGCGGCGTATAGGGGAGCGCCAGGGTGAGGGCGAAGACCAGCAGCGTCGCCAGGAGCAGCCCCCGGCCGGGCCGGCTCTTGTAGAAGGGCAGGCGGGTGCGCATCACGAAGACGATGGCCGCGGCGGAGAGGATGGACTCGGTGAACCACCCGGTCTGGAAAACGGCCTCGTCCGCGCGGAAGACCCACATCAGCAGGGCGAAGGTCAGGTAGTCGAAGACGGAGCTCAGGGTGCCGAACACCAGCATGAAGCGCCGGATGAACCCGATGTCGAAGCGCTCGGAGCGCGACAGCATGGCCTCGTCCACCCGGTCCGCGGCAATCTGCATCTCCGGCACGTCGGTCAGCAGGTTGTTGAGCAGCACCTGGGTGGGCCTGAGCGGCAGGAAGGGCAGGAAGAGGGAGGCGCCGGCCATGGAGAACATGTTGCCGAAGTTGGCGGAGGTCGCCATGAACACGTACTTCATCGTGTTGGCGAAGGTGTGCCGCCCGGCCTTGACCCCGGAGACGAGCACGCCCAGGTCCTGCTCCAGCAGCACGATGCTGGCCGCGTCCTTGGCCACGTCCGCCGCCGTGTTGACGGAAACGCCCACGTCCGCCGCGCGCAGGGCGGCGGCGTCGTTGATGCCGTCCCCCATGTAGCCCACGACCCGGCCGGTCTTCTTGAGCGCCAGCAGGATGCGCTCCTTCTGGTTGGGCTCGATTTCGCAGAACAGCTGCGCCTTTTCCGCGCGCGCCACGAGGGCGCCGTCACCCAAGGCCTCCAGCTCCCCGCCGTTCACGCTGCCCTCCGGGGAAAGGCCCAGCTGCGAAGCGATGTTGGCGGCGATGAAGCGGTTGTCCCCGGTGATGATTTTCAGCCCCACGCCCAGGCGCCCCAGCTCGGCGACGGTGTCGCGGATGCCGGGCTTCAGGGGGTCGAAAAGGCCCAGGAAGCCCAGGAAGGTCAGGCCCTCCTCCCCGGTTTCCCCCTCGATTCCCCCGGCGAGGGGCTTGTA
>JAAZAQ010000086.1 GCA_012514225.1 Clostridiales bacterium
GGAATCCGGGGGACCCGGAGCTTGAACAGATTTCCGGCGGCAATGGCGAAGGGGATCACCTGTACCCATCCCGAACACAGAAGTTAAGCCCTTCAGCGCCGATGGTACTTGGCTGGAAACGGCCCGGAAGAGTAGGTCGCCGCCGGTCTCCAACTTTCCCTCCGTACCGTCGGAGGGTTTTTTCATGGCTACTGTACAAACGCCTCCGGGTATGGTAATTTACAGGCAAGTTCCTGAAAGGGTATATATGATCAGAACCGGTAAAGTCATCCGCGCGGAGGGCGAGGACCTCCAGGTTTGTTTTGAGCCGCTGCAAAGCTGTGAAAACTGCGGCATGTGCGGCGGAAGGAAGGAGTCCACCGTCGCGCTTAGGGGCAAGGCCCGGGCAGGGGATTGGGTGGACGTGCAAATGCCCGACGCCCGCGTGCTAAAGGCGTCCGCGGTCACGTACCTGCTGCCCCTGACCGGCCTGATTGCGGGCATCGCGCTGGGAACCGTGTTGTTTCCCCAAAGCGACGTCGCGGCGTTTATCGCGGGCGGCCTGGGACTGGCGGCGGCGCTGCTGGCACTCAAGGCCATCGACCGGCGCGTCGGCAAGGACGAGCAATGGCAGCCCAGGGTCGTGGCGGTCCGGCCGCCGGAAGAAAGCCCGGGCGCTGAAGCGTTGCCGAAAGCTGATGAAATGAACGATTCACTGAAATGAGTAAAACCCCAAGGAGGGAAAGGTGTCAACACAAGCGAAACTGAAAATCCTGCCGCTGGGCGGCATTGACGAAATCGGAAAGAACATCACGGTGTTCGAGTACGGCGGCGACATCATCGTGATGGACTGCGGCTCCATCTTCCCCAAGGAAGACATGCTGGGCATCGACCTGGTCATCCCGGACATCAGCTACCTGCTGGCCAACAAGGACAAAATCCGCGGCTTCGTCTTTACCCACGGGCATGAGGACCACATCGGGGCGACGCCCTACGTGCTGGACAAGCTCCAGGTGCCCATTTACGGCTCCGGCCTGACCCTCGCGCTGATCGAGAACAAGCTGCGCGAGCATCACATCACCAATTACCAGGCGATTCCGGTGAAACCACGGGAAACGGTCCAGCTGGGCAGCTTCTCCGTGCAGTTCATCCGTGTCAACCACTCCATCGCAGGCGCGTACGCCCTGGCAATCACCTGCCCCGCGGGCACCGTGGTGGCGACGGGCGACTTCAAGATCGACTTCACCCCGGCGACGGGCGAGGTGACGGACCTGAGTACCCTGGCGGCCATCGGCGAGCGCGGCGCGCTGGCCCTGCTGTGCGACAGCACCAACGTCGAGCGGCCGGGCTACACGATGAGCGAGCGCAAGGTCGCCGAAACCTTCAACGACCAGATTTCCAGGGCGCGGGGGCGGGTCATCATCGCGATGTTCGCCAGCAACATCCACCGCGTCCAGCAGGTGGTCGACTGCGCCATCGGCTTCGGCCGGAAAATCTGCTTCATCGGCCGCAGCATGATCAACGTGTCCACCGTGGCGATGGATTTGGGCTACCTGACCATCCCCCGGGACAGCCTCATCGAGATGGACGACCTGGACCGGTACCGGGACGAGCAGATTCTGGTATTGACCACCGGCTCCCAGGGCGAGCCGATGAGCGGGCTGACGCGCATGGCCTTTGCGGAGCACCGGAAGCTGCAGATCAAGCAGTCCGACAAGGTCATCATCTCCGCCACCCCCATCCCGGGGAATGAGGTGTTCGTTTCCCGCGTCATCAACCAGCTGTACCGCTGCGGGGCCGAAGTGATTTATGAGGCGCTGGCGGAGGTGCACGTTTCCGGCCACGCCTGCCAGGAGGAGCTCAAACTGATGCACACCCTAGTCAAGCCCCGGTATTTTATCCCTGTGCACGGCGAGTACCGGATGCTCTGGCAGCACGCGGAGCTGGCGGAAACGCTGGGCACGCCGCGGGAGAACATCGTGCTGCCGGAAACCGGTCAGATCATCGCGATGAACCACGAGGAGCTGACCATCGACGGCATCGTGCCCACCGGCACCATCCTTATCGACGGCTTGGGCATCGGAGACGTGGGCAACGTCGTCCTGCGTGACCGCAAGCACCTGAGCCAGGAAGGCCTCATCATCGTGGCGATGGCCTTCGACCGCACCCAGGGCGTCCTGATCTCCGGGCCGGACATCATTTCCCGCGGCTTCGTGTTTGTCCGGGAGAACGAGGACATCGTGGAGGAATCCCGCGAGGTGGTGCGCGGCATCATCGACTCCTACGAGCACATCTCCGGCAGTGACTGGCCGGCCATCAAAAACCGCATCAAGGACGAGCTGCGCCGCTTCCTCAACGACCGCATCAAGCGCAACCCGATGATTCTGCCGGTGATTGTTGACCTGGGCTGATCTGTGCTATCATGGTTGAGCCGCGGCGCCCGGCCGGGCGAACCCCGCGGCTTTTTCATTGGCCTGAAAGGATGAGGGATGAATTACGACGCTGCCAACCGCCTGGCCGACCAGCTGCGGGAATCCCAGGAGGTCCGGGATTACCGGCGGCTCAAGGCGATTGTGGAAGAAAGCGAAACCACCCGCGCGCTGCTGAAGGAATATAAAAGGCTGCAGATGACGGTGCAGGTTTCCGCGATGTCCAGCCAGAGCGTGCCGGCGGAGGAGATGTCGCGCTTCCAGCAGATTTCCTCCCTGCTGTACGCCGGCACGGACACCTCGCAGTTTTTGCTGGCTGAAATGCGGCTCCAGCAGGCGCTCGCGGACATCTACAACATCATCGCGAAGGCGTCCGGCATCAGCCTGGAACTGCCCGGGCTTCAATAAAGATGAAACGATACCCGGAACAGGAGCATACGCCGGAATCCCTGATGGAAGAGCGGGAATACGGGCTGTACTGGTACAGCTGGCTATGGAGCATCCTGCGGCCCGTTCTGATTTTCGTCTGTTCCGCGCTGCTGCTCATCGGCGGCCTGTCCTTTGCCTGGGGCAAGCTATCGGCGGTGCTCATCGACCCGGTGGACGCCGGCAGCGAGGAGCCGGTCGCCTTTGTCGTACAAGCCGGGGACAGCCTGACCCGGGTCGCCAACAACCTGCAGAACCAAAGCCTCATTCGCAACCGCTCCGTATTCAAGTATTACGCGGATTTCATGGGTTTCGGCCAAAAGATCCAGGAGGGGGAGTACACCCTCAGCCGCGGCATGACCCTCAGCCAGATCGCCGACCAACTGACCCGCGGGGACGGCAAGCCCATCGTCCGCAGCATCACCGTCATCCCGGGGTGGACCGTGCAAACCATCGCGGAATACCTCAAGAAGGAAGGCGTGCTGCAGGACACCGCCGAATTCCTGGAGAAGTGCAGGACGGGCGCCGGGTTTGCCGCCTATTACTATATCGCCGACGTCCTGGCGGGCCGGAACGCGGGGCAGCGCAAATATGTGCTGGAAGGTTACCTGGCGCCGGACACCTATGAGATTTATACCAGCGCGACCGCGGATGACGTCATCAAAAAGCTGCTCTCCCAGACCGAGGCGGTATACCAGGAGCCCTTCCACGCCCGGGCGGAGGAGCTGGGGATGAGCATGGACCAGGTCGTCACCCTGGCGTCGATGATCGAGAAGGAAGCCAAGACGGCGGAATTCGCGAAGGTGTCCGCGGTGTTCCATGGCCGGCTGAAGCAGGGGATGCCGCTGGGCAGCGACGTGACCATCAAGTACGTGACAGGAACCACCCGCATGGCCTTGAACCAGGCGGACCTGGCCGTGGATTCCCCCTACAACACCTACCGCGTGAAAGGCCTGCCGCCCGGACCCGTCTGCAGCCCCTCCAAAGCGGCCATCCAGGCCGCCTTGTACCCGGACGAGCAGTTCCTCAGCGAAGGGTTCCTGTATTTCTGCTCGAAGGACCCCAACACCGGCGAGCTCCATTTTTCAAAGACGCTGGCGGAGCACGAGGACGCCGTCCGGATTTACGCCCCCCTGTGGGAGGCTTACGACCAGCGGACCCAGGCACATTGAGCCGCGGCCTGCGCGTCGGCCCGGCCGGCAATTCCGAGCTCTTTTACGAGCAGGGCCATAAAAGCACAACGGACGCCTTCGCCTGGCAGAGGCGCCTTTTCGGCCTGGACGCCTTTGAGATTCCCTTTGGCCGGGGCATTTCGATGACGGTGGAAACGGCCGGTCGCATCGGCCTTGCCGCCCGGGAAGCGGACGTGGACATCAGCGCGCATGCGCCCTACTACGTCAACCTGGCCAACCCGGACGAAGCGCTGGCCGCCGCCAGCGCGCGCTACCTGACCGACAGCGCGCGCCTGCTGCAGGCGATGGGCGGCACGCGCCTGGTGGTCCACGTCGGCTCGCCCAAAGGCCAGACACGTGAGGAAGCGCTGGAGCGCTGCGCGGAACGGCTGCTCATGGTCAGAAGCGCGCTGGTAAAGGAGGACAGGGGCGAGATTCGCCTGTGCCTTGAAACCATGGGCAGGCCCAGCGTGCTGGGCACGCTGGAGGAAATCCTGTCGCTGGTGCGGCTGGACGGCAGTTTTCTCCCCTGCCTGGATTTCGCCCACCTGCACGCCGCCCAGGGCGGGAGCCTGCGGTCGCATGAGGATTTCGCGCAGGTGCTCGACCGCGTCGAGGCGGCGCTCGGGCTTCCGCGCGCGAGGGAGTCGCACATGCACTTCTCCCGCATCGAGTTTGGTGCGAAGGGGGAAATCCGCCACAGGGTCTTCTCGGACACCGGCTTTGGCCCGGACTTTGCCCTGCTCGCGCCCTTGCTGGTATCGCGCGGATACGGTGGCACGCTGATTTGCGAGAGCCGCGGTACCATGGCGCAGGACGCTGCGGAGATGAAACAGGCGCTTGCCCGCGCGCGGGCAGGCGGGCTTACGTGAAATCATGCTGGTTCCATATGGTTCTGGTGGATAAACGGCTTGAATTATGATAAAATAC
>JAAZAQ010000087.1 GCA_012514225.1 Clostridiales bacterium
GCCTTCGCCGGAGGCCGTCGACAACGCGGCGGGCACCTCCACCCGGGATTTTGAGTTCAACCTGCTGGTGACGCCCCAGGGCGATGGCGCCCCGGCGCCCCAGTCCCTTCGTGGCAGCCTGCAGCTGCAAAGCCGGCTCAACTCCCGCTCGGCCACCTACTTCACCGGCCGGCTCACCTGGACCGACCAGGGCTCCCAGGCGCAAATCACCGCCAACGTCACCGGCAACACCGCCCCGCCCTGGAACATCCCGGCCATCGACCCGGCCGGCGCCGCCCGTGTGGACGGCCTGAGCGCGGAACAGATGCAGGGCCTGCGGGAACAGGTGCAAACCACCCTGCAGGGCGCGCTGACCGCGCTGGTCGCCCAGCGCCTGATGCCGGCACAGCCGTAAACGCCCGGAACGCACGAATCAACACGGAACCCCCGCGAAGGCGGGGGTTCCCTCGGAGCTGTCAAAAAACCTTTCTACAGACGATGATGCAGGGGGTTTCGGGGGGCGGCAGCCCACCGATTATCATCGTGTCGTCCGGCTCTGCCGGACGCGCGGGGCGTTTTCGCGAACAGCGAAAACATTCCGCAGCCATCCTCCGAATCGAAAAAGGTCCGCAGACCTTTTTCGACAGTCTGCAGGGAACCCCCGCGAAAGCGGGGGTTCCCTGCACTGGGCGGCGTGGTATACTCTACACCTGAGCAAGGAGGGGAAATGGCCAGTTTTGTGGACCGGGCGGTCATCCGCCTGAAGGCGGGGGACGGCGGGAACGGCTCTGTGTCCTTCCACCGGGAGAAGTTTGTGCCAAACGGCGGCCCCGACGGCGGGGACGGCGGCCGGGGCGGCGATATCGTGCTGGTGGCCGACCACAACCTGCATACCCTGATGGACTTCCGCTACCAGACCAAGTACCAGGCGGAGAACGGCGCCGCCGGCTCCAGCGCGAAGCGCTCCGGCAAGGCGGGGGAGGACAGGGTCATCCGCGTGCCCGTGGGCACTGTAGTCAAGGAAAAGGAATCCGGGCGCGTGGCCGCGGACATGTTTAAAGACGGCGAGCGGCGCGTCCTGCTGCATGGCGGCCGGGGCGGGCACGGCAACGCGCGCTTCGCCACCGCGACCCGCCAGGCGCCCAGCTTCGCCAAGCCCGGCGTCAAGACCCAGTGGCACGAGTTCGTCCTGGAGCTGCGCACCATCGCCGACGTCGGCCTGGTGGGCTTCCCTAACGCGGGCAAGAGCAGCCTGCTGGCGCGCATCACGGCCGCCCGCCCTAAAATCGCCGACTACCCCTTCACCACCCTGACCCCCAACCTGGGCGTCGCCTGGCACAAGGGCAAGGGCTTCGCCGTCGCCGACATCCCCGGCCTCATCGAGCGTGCCAGCGAGGGCGCGGGCCTGGGCTTTTCCTTCCTGCGCCACGTGGAGCGCACCCGGCTGCTATTGCACGTGGTGGACGCCTCCGGCCAGGAGGGCCGCGACCCAGCGGCGGACTTCCGCACTGTCAACGAGGAGCTGCGTCGCTACGGCGGCCTGGACGGGCGGCCCCAGCTGGTCGTCGCCAACAAGATGGACCTGCCCGAGAGCCGGGGCCACCTGGACGGCCTTGTCCGGGCGGCGGAAGGCCGGCCGGTCTTCCCCGTTTCCGCGGCCACCGGCGAGGGCGTCCCGGAGCTGCTGGACGCGGTCGTGGCGGCGCTGGACACACTGCCCGAAATCCAGCCCATCCAGGAGGAGCTCTGGGCGCCGCAGGAGCGGCTGACCGGCTGGGAGGCGCGAAAGGAAAAGGACGGCCTCTACGAGGTTTCCGGCATGTCGATGGACAGCCTGCTGGACGCCGTCAACTTTGACGACTACGAAAGCCTCAACTGGTTCCACCGGACGCTCAAGGCCTCCGGGGTCATCGACCGCCTGCGTGAGCTGGGCGCCCGGGAGGGCGACACCGTGCGGCTCGGTGAGATGGAGTTTGACTTCATCGAGTGAGGCAGATACGGGGAGGAACGCGGAGACCTCTTCCGGGGGAAAGGTTTCCGGGCCTACCCAAAATTATTCAATTGCGGAATTCTGCGATGCAACCCATTCAATGCAGGTGAACCGTGGAAGAGATACTGACGCTGGTCAAGCCCTCCCTGGCGTACGAGGGGCAGATTCTGGAATACCGCCGCAAAAGCCGGGAAGCGGACGGCGGGAGCATCAACGGGGTGGGGGGCCTGGACGACCTGAGCGTGCCGGAGTGGCTGGATTTGCTGGAGCGGAAATCACGGATTGAAACCTGCCCTCCCGGGCTGGTGCCGGACAGCAGTTTCCTCTGCGTGCGCGGGCGGGACGGCATCC
>JAAZAQ010000088.1 GCA_012514225.1 Clostridiales bacterium
AAAGGTCTGCGGACCTTTTTCGATTCGGAAGATTGCTGCGGAATGTTTTCGCTGTTCGCGAAAACGCCCCGCGCGTCCGGCAGAGCCGGACGACACGATTGTAATCGGTGGGCTGCCGCCCCCCGAATCCCCCTGCATCATGGTCTGTAGTAAGGTTTTTTGACAAACTGGCGGGGGAGCCTTCTTTGAAGGCTCCCCCATGAAAATGACCAGGGAACATCCGTTATCCCCGGGGACTGCCGTCCGCGCCTGTCACTTTTTCCCTTCTGTCCGGCGCCTCAGCACGCCCGCCTGCATCGCGTCGCACCAGCCGTCCCATTTCAGGCGGTATTCCTGTTGGCTGACGACGCGGGAAAGCAAGCCGGCTGGGCTGAAGATTCCCTGCCTTCTGCATTCGGACACGCATTCGCGGTACATGTCCCAGTCAAGCTCCTCCCCTTCCCATTCCAAGGGAAACGCCGCGATGCCCGCCCGCAGCGCGGCGACCGCCCTGGTATGGCCGTCCGTCATGACGGGCACGCCGTCGAGCAGCTTGACGGGAATGGGCTCAAGGCCCGGCCCGTCCCCCGCGCGGAGCCGTGCGTCCGCGCGTTCCTACTTTTCCTCCGAAACGAGGAACTGCGACGGCTGGATGTCCAGCAGGACCAGGTTTTCACACGGTATCATCGGCTCCCCTTCATGAGGCGCGCATCCGGCCAGACGGTTCCGGTGCGTTGAAACAAGGCGTGGCGCGGACGAATCCGCGTTTCACATCCTTCGCCAAGCCGCCTGAAGGAACCGTTTTGACAGCAATCCGGTTTCCCAGCGCTATTCCAGCACGACCCGCAGCGACATCTCCGCCACCTTGGACAGCGTCTCGTGGACGGAGCAATGCTTGGCGGCCAGCTCGGCCGCGCGCTGGAAGCCCTTTTCCCCTTTGGCGTCGCGGATGGTGAACACGATGTCCACGGTTTTAAGCGTGGTGGGCACCTCCTCGCGCTTGACGCCATGAATGGAAAACGCCGCGCTCTCGAACGCCAGCCGCATTTTCCGCGCGATGCCCAGGAAGGTGGAGTAAAAGCAGCCACCCAGCGCGCCCAGCAGCAGCTCGTAGGGCGCCAGCATCCCCTCCCCCTTGCCCACCTTCACCGCGCCGTTCTTCGCGGTCAGGGTGCCTTCGAATTCGTTCGTGAAGCCCAGCTGCACCGTGGTCTCGCTCATGCTTTCCCCTCCCTTTCAGCGTGTCCTAGGGGGATGATACCCGGCGAACGCCCCGGGGTCCGGGCCGCAAGGAGGCGGGGCGCGTTCCCGCCCGGCCGTCCCGGGCTGTTTCATTCATCGTGATCGCGCTGTATTGCTTGCGGCGGTCGCCCGCGCGCTTACCAGGCCGGCGGCTGCCAGAGCATGGCATGGCCAGCCTGCCGGCTTTTCCGCACGTCGATGAGCCGCTGGTTGCGGCTGCCGCGGAAGTCCAGCTCCAGGGAGCGCTCCGCCAGCAGGAAGGGCCCGTCCACCAGCACGTCGCAGGCCTGAAGCAGCGCCGCCGCCGCTCCGCCCATTCTCTCAAGCGCCTCGTAGGTGTACCCCGAATACGCCCACACCGACAGCCCCAGCGCCCTGGCGCCCAGGGCCAGCTCCAGGCAGGCCTCCGGCTGCGCGAAAGGCTCCCCGCCCGACAGCGTCAGCCCGTCCAGCAGGGGGTTTTCCTTCAAGTCCGCGAGCACCGCCGCGGTGTCCGCCTCATAGCCGCCGGCCGGGTCGTGGG
>JAAZAQ010000089.1 GCA_012514225.1 Clostridiales bacterium
AACTCCAGCCGGCCGGCCAGCATCATGAAGGTCAGCAGGTACTTGACGTGCGGGGAGAAGATGCCGAAATTGCCCACCGGACCGACCAGGCTCAATCCGGGCCCGATGTTGGAAAGGCAGGAGGCGGTGGCAGAAAAGCAAGTGAGGAAGTCGTGCCCGTCGGTGGAGGCGACCAGGGTGCCGACAAACAGGAAGGAAACGTAGATGAAGAAGAACACCAGCACGCCCCGGAGCACGTCGGCGCCGACCGGCTTGCCGTCCAGCTTCAGCATGCGGACGCGGCGGGGGGACACCTCGTGCCCGACCTCGTGGACGGCCGCCTTGCCCAGGATGACCATCCGCACCACCTTGATGCCCCCCGCCGTGGAGCCCGCGCTGGCGCCCACCAGCATCAGCAGCAGCAGCAGGATGTGCGAGAACTGGGGCCAGAGGGCGAAGTCGGTCGTCGCATAGCCGGTGGTGGACATGATGGAGGACACCTGGAAGCCCGAATAGCGCAGGGCGGTGAAGAAATTGCCGAAGCGCGGCAGGATGTTCAGCGCGATGACCAGGACGGAGCCCAACGCCAGCAGCAGGTAGGCGCGGAACTCCTCGCTTTTGAAGGACTTGAGGCCCTCCCCCTTGAGCAGGCGGAAGTAGAGGGTGAAGTTCGCGCCGAAGAGGAACATGAACACCATGATGATCATCTCTGCCCAGGCGTTCCCGTAGGCGCCCACCGACAGGTTCCTGCTGGAAAACCCGCCCGTGCCCGCGGTGCCCATCGCGTGGATGAGGGTGTCAAACAGCGGCATGCCCGAGAGCAGCAGCAGCAGGATGAGCACCAGCGTCATCGCCGCGTAAATCGCGTACATCAGCCGGGCGGTGTCCGTCATCCGGGGCACCATCTTGCTGAACGTCGGCCCCGGGCTTTCCGCGCGGGCCAGCTGGGAGCCCTTGCCGCCGAACTTCGGCATCACCGCCAGGGTCAGCACCAGCACGCCCATGCCCCCCACCCAGTGAGTGAAGGAGCGCCAGAACAGGATGCCGTGCGGCAGGTGCTCGACCGCGGGCAGGATGGACGCCCCGGTGGTGGTGAAGCCGGACACCGTCTCAAACAGCGCGTCCCAGTAGTAGACGGTGGCGCCGGAGAACATGAAGGGCAGGGCGCCGAAGGCGGACAGCAGAATCCACGCCAGGCCGACCGCCGCGAGCCCCTCCCGGGCGCGCACGGCGTTTTTCTCCGGCCTAGACAGCGCCGACAGCGGCAGCCCGACCGCCAGCAGGATGCCGATGCTGTACAGGAAGCTGGGCGCGTCCCCTTCCCCGTAATACATGGAAACGGCAAGCGACAGGAGCATCAGCCCCGCCTCCAGCAGGAGCAGCCTGCCCAGGATGCCGAGAATCAGCCTGCGGTTCACGCCTGCCCCCCGAGGATGTCGTCCAGGCGCTCCACCCCGCCGCCCTTGACCATCACGATGACCCGGTCCCCCTCCCGCAGGGTGTCCCTGCCGGTGGGAATATAGACCTGCCCGTCGCGCACGATGACGGCGATGAGGGCGTCCGGGCGCAGGGCCAGCTCCATCAGCGGCGCGCCGAGGACCCTGTCCTCCTGCCGCGCGATAAACTCCAGCGCCTCGATTTCCCCGTCGATGATGTGGTAAAGCCGCTCGACCGCTGCGGCCGCGTCCGCGGCGGAGCGCGTGCGCACGGCGCGCAGGATGGTGTCGCCGGTCGATTGCTTGACGCTCACCGCGCTGTCCAGACCCAGGGAGCCCAGCAACTCCTGGTAGTTGTCCCGGCTGGTCTTGACGACGACCTTGCGCACGCCCAGGCGCTGGGCGTACAGGCCCGCCATGATGTTCTCCTCGTCCAGGCCGCTCAGGGTCACGAAGGCATCGTAGGTGTCCAGGCCCTCCCCGGAAAGCAGCTCCTGGTCGGTGCCGTCGCCCAGGATGACCCGGGCCTGGGGCAGGGCTTCCGAAAACTCCTGGGCGACCTCCTCGTCCAGCTCAACGACCGTCACCTGGATGTGCATCTTCAGCAGCATCTCCGCCAGGTAGTAGGCGATGCGCCCCGCGCCCATGAGCATGACGCTCCTCACGCCCGAGGTGTTCTTGCCGATGGCCTTGAAGAAGGCCGTGATGGTCGGCACGTCGGAGGCGACGTAGACGTGGTCGTCCGCCTGCAGCACCAGGTCGCCCTTGGGGATGAGGGCCTCCTCACCCCGCTGCACCGCGCAGAAGAGCACCCGGGGCAGGCTGGGCTTATGGGCGTACAAGTCCCGCAGCGAGTGGCCCGCCAGCGCGTCCCCCGGCCCCAGGCGGAAGTCCATCAGCTCCACACGACCGCGCGCGAAGGTCTCGATGCTGCCGGTGAAGGGGTAACGCAAAATGCGGCTGATTTCCTGCGCCAGGATGCGCTCGGGGTTGATGACATAGTCGATGAGCAGCTCCTTCATCAGGAAGGGCAGGCTTTTATGGTATTCCGGGTCGCGGATGCGCGCGATGGCGTACTTCGCCCCCAGGCGCTTGGCGGTCAGGCAGGCCAGCATGTTGATTTCGTCGGACACCGTGACGGCGATGACGATGTCGGCGTCCGGCGCGCCGGCCTCCCGCAGCGTGTCCGCGTTGACGCCGTTCCCCTTCACTGCCATCGCGTCCAGGGTGTCCATGCTGCGCTGCAGCGCGGCCTCGCTGCGGTCGACGATGGTGACCTCGTGCCCCTCCAGGATGAGCTGGCCCGCCAGGGAGTGCCCCACCTTGCCGTCGCCGATGATCAGTACGCGCATCGTTCCCCCCGCGTGATTGAGTTGTCAGCCATTATATCCGCGCAGGCGCGGAAAGAAAAGCGCCGGGCCGTCCGCCGGCCCCTCAGTACGGCTCCGAAAGGCGGCAGCCGTTGAAAGCCGCCAGCGCCAAGAGCCGTTCCCGCAGCGCCGCCTCCATGGCGTCGTCCGGCCGCAGGCCTTCCTCCCACCACAAGCCTTTCACCTCCATCACACCCGCCCTGCGGTCGCAGACCGGCGCCACGCGGGCGACGAGCCGCTCCCCGTACAGCACGGGCAGGGTGTAGGCGGCGTACACGCGCTTGTGCGCGGGCGTATAGATTTCCCAGGTGTAGCGGAAGCCAAACAGCGAGAACACCAGCTTGCGGTCCCACAGCAGGCTGTCCAGCGGGGCGAGCAGGGCGCAGCGCGGCGGCGTGTCCGCGACCCGGGATTCCTCCAGCGCGCCCAGGTCCTCCCGGGCCAGGTACAGCGGCTCCCGCAGGCTTTCCACCGTGGCCTTCACCAGCCGCCCCTCATGGGACAGGCGCTCGAAGACGCGTTTGCGGAGCGCGGCGTCCGGCCAGCGGATGCCGAGCCAGGCGTCGGAGGGGCGGTTCCAGAGCAGGCCGACCGCACGAACCCGGCGCAGGCAGCGCCAGGCGTAATGGTCCTCCTCGTTCGGCAGCGGCTCCGGCGCTTCCAGCAATGCCCGAGGGACGCAGTTCTCCGCCAGGTCGTAGGTCTTGACGGTTCCCTGCTTGTGGTGCACGCACAGGTCGCCGGCGAAGTACATCCGCTCCATCGCGGCGCGCGCGAGGGTGGTGCGGCTCCAGTACCATTCCACCGAGCCGTCCAGACCCAGCTGCCGCGCGCTCATCGGGCCCTTCTCCCGGATGTCCGAGAGCACACGCTCGCGCACGGCGGCGATTTCCTCCTCCCCGCGCTCCCCGGCCCCGTAGTACGCCCGCTCCCGCCTGAAATACGGCCAGTCCTCCACCGGATAAATCGACAGGTTCTTGTCGAAATGGTCCACTAGCCTGCGCTCGCGGTACAGCAGCGCTTCCAGCCATTCCGGCCGGTAGTCCGGTATCCGCGCGTGGAAGACCAGTTCCGGGCTGCGCCCACAGACGTCCACCGGGTCGAACTGTACGCAGCCCGCCTGGCGCACGAAGGATAAAACGCCCCCAGGACCCTGGAAACGGGGCGCCCCCGCCAGCCCGTGGTGCCAGAGCAGATAGCGTCTCGCCTCGCCGAGGCTCAGGTGCAGCATCCGGCATCCCTCCCGGTTCCCGCGTTTTTACAACGGCATCATAGCACGCCGGAGCCGGCACAGACAAAAGATTGTCATTTGAAGGCCGTGCCGTTATAATGGCTTCACCGCGAACAAGCGAAGGAGGGGCGAATGTACAAACTGTTGCTGGTCACCACCCGCGAGGACGTCAGGGCGGCCTTCGCCGGCGTCCCCGAGCTGCACCGGCTGATGTTTGAGCCCGTCGCCTTCCGGGACACGCCGCAGGAGGCGCTCTCCTTCCTCAGCCATACCGGGGCGGACGCCGTCGGCATCGACCTGGACGGCGCGGAATACAGGGAACTGGCGGAAGCGCTGGACGCCCGGCACCCCTTCCTGCCCGTCTTCCGCACCTACAAGCGCGGGGACGAGCTGCGCGCGGAGCTCAGCCGGGTGCGCGAGTACCTGGACGTCCTCCGCGGCGATTACAGCGATTACGACAGCGACGAGGAGATGACCGTCACCCGGCTGCGCAACGAAATCCTCCACCGCCTGCTGGAGGAGCGCGTACAGACGGAGGACGAGCTGGCCGGCCGGCTGCTGCTGGCCCGCTCGCCGCTGAAGCCGGAATACCCGGCCTTCCTGTTCGAGTTTGAGCTGCCCGAGGGCGCGCGCTACCTGGAGAACCGCTGGCACCACGGCTTCGACCGCCTGGAC
>JAAZAQ010000090.1 GCA_012514225.1 Clostridiales bacterium
AAGGCCTCCTTCACGCTCAAGCGGATGATGCGCGAACTGTGCGACAGGGGCGGCGCGGTGTTCTTTTCCACCCACGTGCTGGACGTCGCCGAGCGGCTGTGCGACAAGGTGGCCATCCTGAGGAAGGGTAAGTTGGTCGCCCAGGGGACGATGGAGGCGGTCAAGGGGCAGGAAACGCTGGAGGAGGTTTTCCTGGAGCTGGAGGCGGACGGTGCTTAAGGCGCTCATCAGGGTCCAGCTCCTGTCCCTGGCGTCCCGCCTGTTCCCCCGGGCCCGGAAACAGGGGCGAAGCGCGCTGCGCAAGCTGGGCATCCTGGTCCTGGCGCTGTATGTCATCGGCTCCGTCGGCTTCTCGGTGGGGGCGCTGTTCGGCACGCTGTGGAGCCCCTACCAGTCGCTGGGGCTGCAGTGGCTCTACCACGCGATGGCGGCGCTCGCCGCCTTCGGGCTGAGCTTTATCAGCAGCGTCTTCCTGACGCAATCGGCCCTCTACAACGCCAAAGACAACGAGCTGCTGCTGTCCCTGCCCATCCGCCCCGGCTTCATCCTGCTGTCCCGCCTCCTGCTGATGTGGGGTTTCGTCTTTCTGACCCAGCAGGTCATATTGCTGCCCTCAGCCGCCGTGTGGTGGCTCAAGGGCCCCGTCCGCCCAGCCGGCGTCTTCATGTACCTGCTGACCAGCCTGCTGCTGCCGCTGCCGGCCGTCGCCCTGTCCAGCCTGGGCGGGTGGCTGCTGGCGCTCGCCGCGGGGCGGGTGAAGCGCAAGTCGCTGGTGGTGACGCTGCTGTCCGTGGCTTTCCTGGCCCTGTATTTCTACGCCTTCTCCAGGCTGCAGGCCGTGATGGGGCGGCTGGCCGCCGCCGGGGAAAGCCTTGCCGCAGCCGTCCGGGGCGCCTTCTTCCCCGCCTACCACCTGGGCCTCGCCGTCGCCGAGGGGAGCGGGCTGAGCCTGCTGCTGTTCGCGCTGTGCGCCCTGGCGCCCGCAGCCCTCGCGTTCGCGCTGCTTTCACGAAGGTACCTGGCCGTGCTGACGAGCCGGCGCGGAACCCGCCGCGCGGATACCCCGCGGGTGCCCGAGAAGGCCCGGAGCCCGCGAGGGGCGCTGCTGATAAAGGAACTGCGCCGCTTCGTCTCCGCGCCCGAATACATGCTCAACAGCGGCTTCGGCCTGCTGTTCATCCCCGCGCTCCCCGTCGTGATGATGCTGGATGCCGGGACGCGCGCCGCCCTGCTGTCGGCGCTGCCCGCCGGGGATGGGCTGCTGGGCGCCGCGGCCGCGGGCGTCCTGTGCCTGATGGCCGGCATGGTGACCATCACGGCGCCCTCCGTCTCCCTGGAGGGGAAGAGCCTGTGGATTCTGCGGACGCTGCCGGTGGAGCCGATGGACGTCCTGATCATGAAGGCCGCGATGCACTTGCTGGTCAGCCTGCCCTTTATCCTCCTGGGCGCCGTGCTGGCCGCCGTCGCGATGAGGCTGCCCGCCTGGGACGCGGCGCTGGCCTTCGTCCTGCCGGCGCTACTGTGCGCGCTGACCGCCCTTTTGGGCCTGGCCTTCAACCTGCGCTTTCCCCGGCTGGACTGGCAGAGCCTGATGCAGCCCATCAAGCAGGGGCTCAGCGTGGTCCTGACCATGGCGGCATCCTTCCTGGCCGTCGCGCTGCCCGCCGCCGCCTACTATTTCCTGCTGAAGGACTTAGTCAGCCCGCGGGTTTTCCTGCTGCTCACGGCCCTCGTGTACGCGGGGCTTTCCGCCATGGTCTTCCGGCACCTGAAAAAGAGCGCGCGGGACGCCTTCCTGACCCTGGGCGGCTGAGCGCGGACGGGTAGAATCACCGGGGTGGGCGCCCAAAAACCTGGAGGGAACGAAAACATGCGGCATTTTGATCTGGCGGTCATCGGCTCGGGAGCCGGGCTCATCGTGATGGAAGCGGCCCTGAAACACGGAAAGACGGTGGCGGTCATCGAGAAAGGCGCCTTCGGCGGCACTTGCCTCAACCGCGGCTGCATCCCCTCCAAGATGTTGGTCTACCCCGCCGACCTCATCCGCGAGGCGCAGCGGGGGGAGCGCGTCGGGGTGACCTTCGGGGAGCCGGCGGTGGACTGGCAGAAAATAACCCGGCGCATGCGCCGGCAAATCGACGTGAACCTGCAGCTGGAAAAGGACCTGGGCAAGGCGCCGGGGCTGACGCTGTACAAGGGCGAGGCCCAATTCGAGGACGGGCGGACCCTGCAGGTCAAAATGAAGGACGGCGGCGTGGAGCGCCTGAGTGCCGGGGATATCCTGATTGCCGCCGGCGCCCGCACGCGCATCCCCCTCATCCAGGGGCTGGAGGAGGCGGGCTACGTGACCAGCGAGTCCTTCTTCGCCGGGAAATTCCCGGAAAAGCCCTATGAAAGCCTGATCATCATCGGGGGCGGCTCCACCGCCTGCGAGTTCGCGCACATCTTCTCCGCCTTCGGTACAAAGGTGACGCTGGCCGTGCGCAGCGAGACCATCCTGCGTGAGTTCGACCGCGAGGTTTCCGGTTTCGTCAGCCGGGAACTGGAGGCGGCGGGCATCAAGGTCGTCTATTTTGCCGGCGCGCAGGCGGCGAGGCGGGAGCAGGGGCGGGTGACGGTGGACTTCCTGGACAACCGGACGGGGGAGGCCTATTCCCACAGCGCCCAGGAGCTGTTCCTGGCGCCTGGCATCGTGCCCCTGACCGACGCGCTGAACCTGCCCGCGGCGGGGGTCAGCACAGACAAGGCCGGCTATATCGAGACCGACAGCCGGCTCGCGACCAGCGCGCCCCATATCTGGGCGCTGGGCGACATCAACGGCAAGTTCCCCCTCAGGCACAAGGCAAACTATGAGGCGGAGGTGCTCAGCGACGTCCTCTACGGATCCGGGCGGCGCAGCGCCTCCTACGCCTCCGTGCCCCAGGCCGTGTTCACCCACCCCCAGGCGGCCTCGGTGGGCATGAGCGAGGAGGAGGCGCGCGCCGCCTTCGGCGCCCGCGTCCGCGTGCATTACAACCATTATTCCGACGTCGTCGCCGGCATCGCGATGGGCTATTCCAAGCGCCGGGCGGACGACGGCTTCGCCAAAATCGTCAGCGACGACCGGAAGCGCATCCTGGGCGCGCACATCGCCGGCCCACAGGCGGCAGCCCTGGTGCAGCCCTACGCCTTCCTGATGAACGCGGGCGGGGAGGAACAGGCGGAAACGCCCGGCACCTGGCTGCCGGTGGAGCGCTCCATGACCATCCATCCCGCGCTGAGCGAACTGGCGGCCTGGGCGCTGATTTACCCGCCGGCGGAGGACGCGGGCGAAACCTGACCCGCCAGTTTGCACATAACGCGCCTTTTGCCTGAGCATACAGGTAAAGGTGCGTTTGTTTATGATAGGATACCAAGGGATGGAAGCGGCTGACAGAGCAGCAGGCGCCAGAAAGGAGAATCCCTTGAAAACCAAGAAGGCCATTCTCGCCCTGGCCCTCGTCCTTGCCGCCCTCGCCCTGGCCGCCTGCGGCGCCAAGACCCCGCTGGAGGGCCGATGGAAGCTGGATTCCGCCACCGGTACCACCGCCACGCTGCTTTCACTCATCAACGCGGACACCGTCGTCGTCGAGTTCGACAGGGACGGCAGGATGCTTACCTATTATGACGGCAAGACCCTGAGCAATGAATCCGGCGATGAAGTGCCGGTGACGACCTATAAAACGAACGGCAACACCATCGTGATGACGACGGCTGTCGGCGGCTCAAGCGCCGAGATCCGGGGTACCTGGATAATCGAGGGCGACAGGCTGACGATGACCAGCGAGGGTGAGACGGCCACGTATACCAGATTCAGGTAGACCCCTTCCAATAAGCACCGATATGGCAAGGGAGCGCCGAGAGGCGTTCCCTTGCCATACTGTCAAAAAACCATTTCATGGGAGGTATCGGAGGGCGAAGCCCTCTGATGGTAATCCGCGGCAGCGACATGTGCGGTGCCGCGGGTTTTGGCTTTAGACAAAACATTTCCGCGAATTTCTGCTGGCCGTGAGGCAAGCATAG
>JAAZAQ010000091.1 GCA_012514225.1 Clostridiales bacterium
AATTTGTCCATGTTCGTGACGCGGACGTCCTGAAGGTCCAGGGTCTCCGCCGCCCTGCCGACGGTGATTTTGCCGTAGAGCGTCAGGTTGTCCTCCCCCCGGGCGGGGAAGGCCGGCGCCAGGGCCAAGAGGCCGGCCAGCAGAAGGGCGGTCAGCCCGGTCTTTTTCATGTCTCCCACCTCTTTCCAAGCCCCGCGGCGATGGCGACCGTCCGGGAAAGCCCCAGGCAGGCCAGCAACATCAGGGCGTATATCAGCCGGGTATCCAGGGTGGTCTTGTCCAGGGCGAATTCCAGCGCGACGACCAGCAGCAACAGCAGGAAGAAGGCGGCCACGGCTAGGTGCCGCGGGGCGCGCCAGGCACCCGGCGCCCGGCGGAACAGGCCTTCCGCCATCAGCGCGAACAGGCCGGCCGCGCTCAACAGTTGGTGGACGCGCACGAACCCCCAGGAAAGCACCTCGTCCTCCCGCAGGCTCTCGAACAGGATCTGGAAGGACAGCACAAGCAGGAGCGCATAGCGGGCCAGCCCGCCCTCCCGGAGGGTGCCTTCCCGCCTGCGCGCGAGCGCCAGGAACAAAAGGGCTGCGGCGCCTTCCAGCAGGAAGACGGCCCAGCGCCACTCCCCATACTCGTTGCCGACGGCCAGGGGGAAGAAGGCGAACCCCGGCGGGACCTCCTGTCCGAAGCCCTGGCCGGCCAGCCCCTCGCAAAAGCGCGCCAGCGCGAGGAACAGCAGCCCCGCGGGCGCCGCCGCGTCCGCCAGGCGGCCCGGCCTCACCCGGAAGCGCCGCCCCGCCAGCCAGACAGCCAGCAGGAAGCCCGCCGCCGCGCCGGCGGCCGCGTAGCCGCCCTCCCACAGCCGGAGGGCCGCGCCGCCCCCGCGCTCCAGGTAATAGTTCAGGCGGATGAGCACGTAGGCCGCCCGGGCCAGCAGCAGGCAGAGGGGGAGGGCAAGGAGGGCGAGGGCTTCCGCCCGCTCCGCGCCCAGGCCCAGCCGCCCGAAGCGATGCCGCAGATACAGGACGCCCGCCAGCGCGGACAGCGCCATCCCCGCCGCGTAGGCGGTGACGGGCAGGCCCAGGACGTGAAACAGCGGTTCGCCCATCCCTGCCGGCGCCCCGCTCAGTCCGCTGCCCAGGCGGAGGCGAAGTAGATGATGTCGCCGATGGAGCGCCCGCGCTGGGACTTGGGCCCGTTGATTTTCTCGCCCTTGAAGACGATGGTCGCGGAGGAGCCGCCGTCGAGGTTGTAGGCGGTCTTCACGCCGGGGAAGGAGGCGACCAGGTCGGCGAACTGCGGCACGGACAGCCCGGCGGAGTCCTTGTCGCTGGGGCCCTCGGAGTAGACGACGAGGTACTCCAGCTCACCCGTCTGGCACAGCGCGATGCGCTGGGCGCGCCCGGGGTCGCCCTTCAGCTCGGTCAGCTCCTTCACCCGCTCCCCGCCCGTCACCAGCGCGGGGCCGAAGGTGAAGGCGTTTGCGATGTCGTCCCGGCGGCGGGCCTCGTAGGCCTCGATGTCGGCCTTTTCCGGGCGGATGAGCACGTCCAGGTTGCCCTCGCGGTCGATGACGAGCACGTCCTGCTCACCGCTGGGGCGGTTGCGGTAAAACTGGCCCTGGCGCACGATGTAGCCGTGGTTGTGGAAGATGAAGAAGTCCCCGCCGATGGCCAGCACCGACTTGACCCGCCGCGCCAGCGCCGCTCCCTGTACCTCGCGGGTGGAACCGTAGGGCGCGGCCTTCAGGGTGCGCAGCTGGCTGGCGTTGGCCAGTCGGATTCGCACGGCGGTCCAGTTGGTATCCCCCTCGCGGCCGAACTCCAGCTGCACGCGGATGGAGGGGTCCTCATAGCCGTCGTCCGTATAGCCCCAGGGATGGGGCGGCACGCCGCCCGTCTCGTCCATCGGCAGGGTCAGGACTTCGGCGTAGGTGTACAGCGCGAAGGAGGGCAGCAGCAGCAGCATCAGCAGCAGCGCCAGGAGGAGCAGCAGCCGGTGCGCCTGCCGCGCCTTGCCGGACGGTCTGGTCATCTCAGTCATTTCATTCCGTTCGCT
The DNA here is from genome assembly GCA_012514225.1 of Clostridiales bacterium. Classification (GTDB taxonomy): domain Bacteria; phylum Bacillota; class Clostridia; order Christensenellales; family Aristaeellaceae; genus UBA6115. The sequence continues at coordinate 2,056 of JAAZAQ010000091.1, forward strand.
TTCCATTTCTGCGTCCAAATATAGCAACCGGCCTGTTGGCTGTCAATCAGGCCGGCCGCGGGGGCCCGTTTCCCGGGCGGGGCTCAGCGCAGGAAGCGGGTCATCATATAGCCGGTGGCGCCCTCGTGCTTCACCTGGGCCCACTCGCCCCCGGCGATCAGGATGCTGACCAGGCTGCCGTGGGGCACCTGCAGGGTGATGGCGCCGGACAGGCTGGGCCGCGTGCGCAGGTTGACGTAGGTGCCGTCGGGGTGGGTCACCGTGCGCATGGGGGTGAGGGGCATGCCGTGGAGCGTCAGGAAGCGGGTCATCATATAGCCGCCCTTGCCGGTGGAGGGGATGTAGACGCGGCTCCAGTTCACCCCCTGCATCCGGACGGACACGGGGGTTCCGCCGGGATAGGAGGCGATGACGCGGCTGGAGGTGGAGGGCTGCTCGCGCAGGTTGAGGCTGCTGCCGATGTTGGTGACCACGGCGTTGGTGGGGCCGGGGTCCACGGGCGGCGTCGGGGGCGAGGGCGGGGTGACGCCGCCGGAGGCGGTCAGGAAATTGGCGTCCATGAAGCCGAAGGTGCCGGCCATGGAGATGTACCAGAACCGGGTGCCCCTCAGGTAGACGTTCACTATCGTGCCCGGGGCGGCCTGGCCGATGACGCCGGAGGAATACGAAGGCGCGTTGCGCAGGTTGACGCTGCCGCCGTTGCTGCTGTAGACGCGCGCGGTGCCGAGGGCGCCGCTGCCGCCGCCGGATATGCGGACGAACTCGCTTTTGAAGTAGCCGCGCATCCCGGAGACCTCCACGTGGTACCAGCCGTAGATTTCGCCCAGCACGGTGAAGGTGGTCCCGTTGTAGAAGATGCCCAGGACCGGCGAATTGTAGGAGGGTTGCTGGCGGAGGTTGAGGTAGGAGGAGCTCACCACCACGCCCACGGAGCCGGTGCCGCCGGAGGCGGTCGCCATGCGCAGGAAGGAGGAGCTGAAGTAGCCGGAGGCGCCGTCCTGCATGGACCGGCCCTGAATCCAGCCGCCATAGGTGGCGTCCACGCGCACCCACTGCCCGCCCGAAACGCCCCCGATGATGGGATAACCCGTCCCGGGGCCGGAGCGGATGTTCAGCCGGCTGGTGTTGACCACCAGGGCATACCCGGCGTGCGCGGCATTCGCGTGGGGAAGCGCTGAAAACAGCAGCAGGGCCGCCAGCAGCAGCGCGGTCCAATTCCGTTTCATGGAGCGTCCTCCTTTGTTCCTCAGTCTCCGACAGTATAACGCATCCGGACGCGTTTTTCCTGCCCGGGCTGAAATCAGGGCAGAAAATCCAGCAGCGCGCGGTCCATCACGTCAAACCCCCGCGCCGTCAGGCGCAGACGGCCTTCCTTTTCCTCCAGCAGCCCCCGGGCCAGGTTGTCGGCGACCGCCTCCGGGAACACCGCCCGGATTCCCGCCCCCTGCGCCCGCCCAAAGGCCGCGAGGTCCAGGCCGTCCTTCAGCCTTAGCCCCAGCATCACGCGCTCGAAGGCGGCGTCCTGCCGGGAGACGGCCTCCTCCTCCGGCGCCGCGCCCGAAAGGTAGTCCGCGATGCCCGGCGGGTTGCGCCGTCGCCTGCCCCTGGAAAAACCGGCGGCGGAGGCGCCGAAGCCCAGGTATTCCTCGTAGTTCCAGCAGTTGAGGTTGTGCCGGCAGCGGAAGCCCGGGCGCGCGAAATTGCTGATTTCGTACTGGGCGAAGCCCGCGGCTTCCAGGAAGCGGACGGCGTTCCAGTACATTTCCCGCTCCTCCTCCTCACCCGGCATTTCGAGGCCGCCCCGCTGAACCTCGCGGGAAAGCGGCGTGCCCTCCTCCAGGATGAGGCTGTAGCAGGACAGGTGGTCGGGGCGCAGGCCGAGGGCGCGCTCCAGCGTTTCTTTCAGGCCCGCCCAGCCCTGCCCCGGCAGGCCGCTCATGAGGTCCAGGTTCAGGTTGGCGAACCCGGCCTGGCGCGCCAGGCGGACGGAGGCCTCCACGTCCGCCCACCGGTGGGCGCGGCCCAGCAGGCGCAGTTCCCCCTCCTTCGCGCTCTGGGCGCCCAGGGACAGGCGGTTGGCGCCGTTTTCCCGCAAGGCGGCCAGGAAGGCGGGCGTCAGGGTGCCGGGGTTGGCCTCGCAGGTGATTTCGGCGTCCGGCGCCAGGCTGAAGGCCTCGCGCAGCGCGCGGAGCACTTCCGAAATCTGCCCCGGCTCCATCAGGGAGGGTGTGCCGCCGCCCAGGAAGACCGTGTCTGCGGCGGGCCGGCCCAATTCCGCGCCGCGCGCGCGGATTTCGGCGCAGACAGCCCGGGCATAGGGCGCCCGCAGCGCCTCCTGCCCGGGAGAGGAGGGGAAGTCGCAGTAGGCGCATTTGCTGCGGCAGAAGGGGAAGTGGACGTAAAGCCCCAGGGGTTTCGCCATCAGCCCTTGAGCGCCTCGGGGTTGAGCGCCTGCAGGTCCTCCGGCACGAACCGGCCGTCGCGGCGGATGAGCTCGTCGTCGAAATACATGTCCCCCCCGCCGTACGCGGGCGTCTGGATTTTGACCAGGTCCCAGTGGATGACCGACTGGTTGCCGTTGTCCGCCTCCTCGTAGCACCGCCCGGGCGTGAAGTGGAAGGAGCCGGCGATTTTCTCGTCGAACAGCGTGTCCTTCATGGGCGCCGTGATGTAGGGGTTCACGCCGATGGCGAACTCGCCCACGTAGCGCGCGCCCTCGTCGCTGTCGAGAATCTGGTTGAGCAGCGCCTCCCGGCTGCCGGTCGCCTCGACGATTTTGCCCTTCCGGAAGGTGAGCGTGACGTCCTCGTGGGTCAGCCCCTGGTAGAGGGAGGGGGCGTTGAAGCGCACGGTGCCCTCCACGCTGTCGCGGACCGGGGCGGTGAAAATCTCGCCGTCGGGAATGTTGAGCGCCCCGGCGCACTTGACGGGGGGGATGCCCTTGATGGAGAACCGCAAATCGGTGCCCTGCCCGGTCAGGCGCACCCGGTCGGCCTTGCGCATCCGCTCGGCCAGGGGCTCCATCGCACGGTCCATGCGCGCGTAGTCCATGGTGCACACGTCGAAGTAATAGTCCTCGAAGGCCGCGGTTGACATCCCGGCCAGCTGCGCCATGCCGGCAGTCGGGTAGCGCAGCACCACCCAGCGGGTTTTCGGCACGCGGATTCTGGCGTGGACCATCTCCCCGTAGGTGCGGTTGAACAGGCGGTTCTGCTCCTCCGGCACGTCGGAAAACTCGAAGGCGTTCTCCCCGCCCCGGACGCCGATGTAGGCCTGGCACTGGCCCATCTCCTCCGCGTCCTTGCGGGCCAGCCAGAGCAGCTGCTCCTCGCTGTAGCCGCGCTGCAGCACGCGCTGGATGCGGTTGTCGATGACCTTGACGTTGGGCAGGCCGCCGGCCTCGAAGACCGATTGCGCCAACGCCTCGCCCATCGCGCTGTCCACGCCGCGCAGGTCGATCCACACGCGGTCGCCGGGGCGCACCTTGCAGGAAAAGTTCACCAGGACGTCGGCCAGTTTGGCCTGCCGGGGGTCTGTCATGGGGGTTCCTCCTTTACGCTTTGGCGGTTTTGGCGCACCGCCTGAAAACGGGGCGCTCGACGAGGTAGGTGATGAGGGCGGAGATGGCCAGCGTCAGCCCCAGGGCCAGCAGCAGGTAGGGGATTTGCCAGGCGCGCTCCTGGGCCATGTGCGGGTTCTGGGAGGCGGAAGGCGGGACGCGCCAGGTTTTCAGCTGCAGGGCGACGACCTGGTGCCACATGTAAAACTGGAAGCTGACGGCCGCCAGGAAGGCGGTGACTCGGTTGCCCAGCAGCAGCCGCACGCCCGAAAAGCCCAGGGAGGCGCCGATGAAGGCCAGCGCGGTGAGGGCGGACTGGGTGAAGCGGATGCCCATCTGGCCGCGGCGGATGGCCTCGCCCGCGCCCTGCAGGGCCTGCTCCCGCACCAGGGCGGCCAGCCCCACCAGGGCGGCCAGCAGCACGGCGGTCATGAACGCGCGCCGGAGCCCGTCGTCCTTCCCCGTTTTTTCCAGCCGGGCGAACACCGCGGCCGCCAGCAGGCCGTTGGCGTAGACGTCCAGGAAGCCGGGCAATTGGTTGACCAGCATCACGGTGCTGGGCTGCGCGGCCGCGAAGGCGCGAAAGGCGAACGCGAGGGACGCCATGCCCAGGTAGGTGACCAGCGGCATCCGGCGGAAGGCGCGGGCCAGCAGGGGGAAGAGCAGGTAGAACTGCACCTCCACCCCCAGCGTCCACAGCACGCCGTTTAACGGGGTGCCCAGCGTGGAGAAGGCGAACAGCGGGTGGGTGAAGGTCAGGTGGGCCGTCCAGTCCCGGAGGGCGGCCCAGGCGTCCGCGTAGCGCCGTTCCGGCAGGGCCACCAGCAGGAAGACCGCCAGCAGGTTGAGCACGTAGGTGGGCACAATCCTGCAGAAGCGCCGCCGGTAAAACCCGGAGAAGCCGGGCGGCTGCCGCCCGGCTTCCCTCGCCCGCGCGAAGGGCAGGTAGAGCAGGAAGCCGCTGAGCAGCAGCATCCCGTCCACCCAGAGGTAGCCCGTCCGCAGCCAGGGGTCCAGGCTGACGAAGCGGCCCAACCAGGAGAAGGAGGGCGTCAGCCAGCTTTGCTGCCAGAGGTGGAAGGCGGCGACGGAAAACACCATCAGGAAGCGGAGGCCGTCCAGCGCCGGGACCGGCTCCCCGGGGCGCAGCTCCGTCCGCTCCCTGTACCAGGCGATGGCCTTGCGCATCAGTCCTCAACCCGGACGCACTTGTACTGCCTCTGGGTCTGGGAATTGCGCAGCGACAGGGACTTGGGCCGCAGGTCGACGATGCGCCAGGGCATGTCGAGCTCCTCCGGCCGGTCGCCCACCTGCAGGGTATAGCCCTGGGCGAAGTAGAACATCTCCTTGCCCTCCATGCTGCAGGTGCCGTCGTCGCGGAAGATGAACACCGCCCCGCGGTTGGACTCCCAGGTGCCGATGATTTCGTAGGAGGCGCGTTTCAGCTTGCGCGTGCTCACGTCCTTGTAGTCCAGGATGTTGCGGTAGTAGACCAGCGCCTCGTAGGGCTTCTTTTCCGCGTACAGCTGGTCGGCGTAGCGGTAGTTGGCCTCCTTGTACATCTGGTCGACGTCCTTGTACTTTTCGCCCGGGTTTTCCCGGTCCAGGCCGGAGAGCGCGTCGACGGCGGCCTTGTAGTCCCGGGCCTTCATCGCCGCCTGCGCGGCCGTGTAGGCGGTCTCGTAGTAGGCGTCGAAGCTGGCGTCGCGCAGCGCGGCCGCGTCCTCGTGCTCCGGGATGAGGGCGTACAGCCGGGCGGCCTCGCCCAGCTCGCCTTTCTCCTGCAGGGCCTTGGCCTGTGCGTAGACGGAGGACAGGTACAGCTCCTCGGCGTTCTGGTAGCCGCGGACGCCGGAGAGCAGCTCGGCCGCCTGCGCCAGTTCGCCGGCGTTGAGGGCGTCCAGCGCCTGCAGGTACTGCGCCTCCTGGTAGCGCTCCTGCGCGTCCAGGTAGCCGCCCAGGTCCTGGAACAGGCCGGCGGCCTGGGCGTAGCGCTTCTGCTCCAGGTTCGCCTGCGCCAGCTGGTAGGTGGCTTTGTTGAGGTAATCGGCGCTTTGCGCATAGCCGTCCAGGGCGGTAAAAGCCTGGGCGGCGGCCTCGTTTTCCCCCTGGTCCAGCAGCTGGATGGCGGCGTTGTAGCGGGCGCGCCGGGCTTCCTCGGCGGCTTCCGGGTGGTCCTGGATGGCTTCGAAGACCTCGGCCGCGGCGGCGTACTCCTGTCGGTTGGACAGCGCGATGCCGTGGTCGAACTGCGCCTTTTGGGCCAGTTGCGCGGCGTCCTCGTAGTCCCCGGCCTCCTGGAACAGCCGCGCCGCGGTCTCCAGGTCGCCGGCCGTGAGCGCGGCCTGGCCCAGATGGTAGCGTGCCTGCGCCAGGGGCTCCAGGGCCTCGGCCACGTCCGGCGCTTCGGCCAGGCGCTGCGCGGCCTTCGCCCAGTCCTCCTCCTCAAGGGCCGCCAGGCCCATCTGGAAGGAGCTGCGCTGGGAGAGCAGCGCGCTGTCCCGGTAGGCCAGGATCTGGTCGAAGCTGGCCTTGGCCTTTTCATATTCCCCGGCCTCGAGCGCCTGCACCGCCGGCTCGTAGAGGCATTCGGAGGCGCGGCGGAAGGCGTCCAGGTAGTCGCCCGCGGCCAGGAATTTCTCCGCCGCCTGCTCGTAGTCCCGGGCGGAGAAGAGCAGCTCGCCCCAGCCGTAATAGGTTTCCTGCAGCTTCAGTTGGGCGGCCTGGCGCTCCGGCAGCTGTTTGAACAGGGCTTCCGCCTGCGAAAACTCCTTGTTCTCCAGGTGCGAAAGGGCGGGCAGGTAGAGGCAGTCGTCCGCCAGCTCCCGGGCGTCCAGAAAGCCGCCCAGGGAGAGGAACTTCTCCCGTGCCGTCCCGTAGGCCAGCTCCTCCATCAGGGTCTTGCCCCAGTCGTATCGCGTCTGCAGCGCCCGCTGGGCGCTGTCGCCGTAGCCGTCCAGGCTGTCGAACAACTCGGCGGCGGCGCCGTAATCCCCGCCGCCCAGCAGCAGCTCCGCCCGGCTGTAGCGTGCCTGGTCGGCCTTCTGCCCGCTGTCCCGATAGCCGCCAAGGGCCTGGAACACCTCCTCGGCGCTGCGGAAGGCCGTCGCATTGCCGGAGGACATGAAGCCCTCGGCCTTGCGGTAGTCCGCCTCTTTCGCGAGGTCAGCGCTGTCCCGGTACTCCTTCAGCGCCAGGTATTTCTCCCGGGCCGCGTCGTAATCCCGGTCTTCCATCAGGCGGCCGGCCTGGAAGTAGTGGTAAGCCGGCAGGCCCCAGGTGACCAGGGCGAAGGCCGAGAAGGCCAGCAGCAGGGCGGCGAGCCCCGAGTAGGCCAGCCTTTTGGCGCGCCGGCGGCGCTTCTGCTCCTTTTGCTCACGCTCCTCCTGCATCCGCCCGGCTTCCAGGCGGGCGGCGTGGGCCTTCTCCTCCATCTCGCTGTCCACCCGGTAGATGGCGGTCTCCACCGCCGCCTTGTTGAATCGGGTGAACTGCTCGTGCTTGTCCCGCCCGCAGCGCAGGCACGCCTCCGTGCTGGCGGCGTTGGGGCGGCCGCACACGCACACCCAGAGCGGCCCCTGGTCGCTGGGGTACTGCAGGGCGTCCTCCCCGGCCATCTGCCGCAGCACGTCCAGCTGACGGGAGGGCTCCAGGCGGGCGGCCTTGTACTCGGTCATCTCGCCCGCGCCGCGGCGCCAGACGGTGCCGTCCTCAAACCACACTTTCTCGATGATGAAGTCCATCCGGTCGGCCTGCTCGCCGTCCTCCACCGCGGCCAGCACCTCAAAGGCGCTGCGCGGCTCCCCGGATATGCCCTGGATGCGCTCCACCTGCCGGGCGTACTGGCCGCCCTCCGCGTCGAAGCTCAGGAAGGCGGCCTGCAGGGAGACCACCGCTTTCTCGGAGAGGTTGAACAGGTTGAGCCGGACCACGGGGTACTCCGCCGTGGGCAGCTTGAAGTGCCACAGCTCAACCGGGCAGGTCAGGTCGATTTTCATCCTCGGGCCTTCCCTTCTGCGGGGTGCGGTCGCAACGCGCTTATCCTCGACTCAATCGCAAACGCTTCGATGGGACGGTCTTTCTGCGTCCCCGCCTTGCTTGTTTCACTCGGCGCAGACCCCGGCTGCGCCCCGCTTTTCCGGCTTGGCGGAGCCAACAAAACTTTCATCCCCTCAGCGCGTTTACCCATTCGTCTGGTCTTACAGGTAGGTGATGGTCATGCTGACCAGCAGGTCGTCGATGAAGTCCAGGATCAGGGCGGCCTTGCCGCTTTCCACGTCCGTCACGTAGTAAAGCTGGTCGGCCTCCAGCCCCCGCACCAGGGCGCCGAAGGGCGGGACCTGGCCCTCCGCGTCGCCGTAGAGCGCGCCGCCTTCCTCCGGCAGCGCCTCGCCGTGCTCGAAGCGGCTGATGGCCTGGGCCAGGGTGTCCCCGATGCGCAGCCCGCGCGGGCCTTCGCCCAGGCCGTCGGATACCGTCAGGCGCAGGGCGCTGTCCTTTTCGCCTTCCACCTTCAACACGGCCTCCACGCCCGGCCACTGCAGGGTGACGAGCCGGGCGCTCCCGTCCTCGGCGGATTCCTCGTTGGCCGGCTCGCCCAGCACGCGGACGGCGTCCTGCCGGGTCATGTCCACGAAGTCCAGCCCGGAGAGCACCAGGTCTTCCCTGGAGAGGGCCAGGGCGCCCTGCCCGGAGTAGGCGAAATAGGCGGTCTGCTCCTGCGTTTCCCGCAGGGTGTCCAGCGCCTCGGCGGCCTCCTGCTGGGTGAGGGGCTGGGCGGAGGTGAAGCTGCGCACGGCCGACACGTACCCGCCTTCCAGGGTGAACTGCAGCCCCGCGCGGCTGACGCCCTCGCCGGTCTGGTAATACACGTCGTACTCCGCCAGCAGCAGCCGCTGCCCGTCCCGGAGGACGAACCCGGCGCCCACGGCGGCCGGCAGCTCGCCGGAGATGTAGAGCACCGCGCTGTCCCGCTTGCCGGAGAGGAAGGCGTTGTCGTTGCGGAACAGGGCCAGCAGCTCCCGCTCGCCCATGCCGACGGCCGCGCCCCGCGGCGCGGCGGGCGCCCCCTCTTCCCCGTGGCCGCCGTGCGTCAGCGCGGCGCCCAGCACCGGGGAGTCCGCGCTCACGTCCTGGGTGGACAGCAGCAGCTCATAGCCCTCGCCTGCGACGAGGAAACCGCCTTCCTCCGCGCGGGCCTGCGGCGGGTCCTTCAGGGCGAAGGCCAGGACGGCCTGGTTGAACTGCTCGATTTCCGCCAGGGACAGCGGCGCGGGCGCCTCCTCCGTCAGGGCGGGCAGCGCGATGGCCAGCGACAGGGCGGCGGTCAGCACCAGGGAAAAGAGGCGTTTCATGCGGTTTCCTTTCCGGGCGCCGGCACTCGCTGCCGGCCCCCAAAGCCCATGGAGAGCGCGTCCGTCGGGCAGGCGTTGACACAGTCGCCGCAGCGGACGCATTCGGGGTGGTTGAGCTGGGCGATGGGGTTCAGGCACATCTGGCAGGCGCGCTCGCAGGCGCCGCAACGGATGCACTTCCCCTCCTCCAGCCTCAGGCGGTACAGGGACACCGGGTTGAGCGCGCCGTATACCGCGCCCAGGGGGCACAGGTACTTGCAGAAGGGCCGGTAGACGACGAGGCAGGCCAGCAGCGTGAGGGCCAGGATGGACATCTTCAGCAGGAACAGCGCGCCCGTCTCGAAGCGCGGGCCTGCTTCCCTTGGGAAGAGGTTGACCGGCGGCGCGCCCGGCAGGGGCGCCGCAACCGGCTGCCCCGCGCCCGGCGGGCTGAAATAGACCAGCGGGACGCCGGCCTCCAGCGTGCCCGCGGGGCAGACGTACTTGCAAAAGGCGGGGGAGGCCTCCCCGGCGGGGTTGTTCAGCAGCATCGGCATCAGGATGACAAAGACCAGCAGCACGGCGTATTTCACGTAGCGCAGCGCCTTGTCCCCGCGGAAGCGGTTGCGCTTAAGGGGGAATGGGATTTTGTGCAGCAGCTCCTGGATGAGCCCGAAGGGGCACAGAAAGCCGCAGACCATGCGCCCGAGGGTCGCGCCCAACAGCAGCAGGAAGCCGAAGACGTACAGGGACAGGGAGAAGGCCCGGCTGCCGATGACGGCCTGCAGGGCGCCGATGGGGCAGGACAGCAGGGCGCCGGGGCAGGAATAGCAGTTGAGCCCCGGGTGGCACAGGTTTTTCAGGCTGCCCTGGTAAATCTTGCCCGCGGCGAAGCCGGTCACGTAGGAGTTGGTGGCCGCCGCGAAAAAAAGCTGGATGGCGGTGCGGTGCCTGACGCGCAAAGTCTTGACGCGCTTAGCCAATGCCGATGCACTCCAGGCAGATGCGCACCGCCTTTTGCAGCAAGACGGCCGCCTCGCCCCGCAGCACGCCCCAGGCGATCAGCAGGGCGCCCAGGAGGGCGGCGGGCAGCCAGAGGCGTTCAGCCGCCGGTGGTTCCTTCCGGGGCCGGGACGGCGTTGTCATCGGTCTTGTTGCCCTCCTCCTCCAGTTTGGCCAGGAAGCCGTCGATGGTCTGCGCCCAGCCGGCCTTGTCCCTGGCGCCGGTGAGAATGTCGCGGATGTAGCCCTCCCCGTCGATGAGCCAGGTGGTGGGCAGCACCTCGACCTGCAGGCCGTAGTCCGGCGCGTACATCAGCGCGAACAGGTTCTGGTCGGGGTTGAGCAGGGGATAGGTCAGCCCCATGTCCTGCTGCAGCTTGAGCGCCAGCTCGTTTTTCTCGGCGTCCGGCACGATGCCCTCGCCTTCCCTCACCGTCATGCCCTCGCTGTGCAGGCCGATGATGTGGATTCTGCCGGCGTATTCCTTCGCCAGCTCCTCCAGGTGGGGCATCTCGCCCACGCAGGGGGGGCACCAGGTGGCCCAGATGTTCAGGAAGATGGGGGTCCCATTGAACACCGAGGCGTCAAAGGGCGTCCCGTCCAGATAGGTCAGGTTCATGGCGGCGAAGAAGTTCTGGGACGGCGCGGCTTCTTCCGCTTCCGGGGCGGGGGCCTCGGCCAGGCCGGACAGGGCGCCCAGGCACATCAGCAGGGCCAGCAGCAGGGCGGCGGTCGTTTTACGGGTCATTGCGTTTCCTTTCCGTCCGGCGCGATGCGCGCGCGGATCAGCGGCGGGATGTGGGGCGGGGTGTCGGAGAAGCGCAGGGAATCGCGCAGCATCCGGGCCGCTTCCCCGGACGGGGCTTTGGCCGCATGGCGCAGTTCCGCGACGGGCTCCCCCTCCCTCAGGTAATCCCCGACGCGCTTGAAGAGGATATACCCGGCGGCGGGGTCGATGACGTCGTCCTTGGTGAGCCGACCCGCGCCCAGCGCCTGGGCGGCCAGGCCGGCCTGCTCGGTGTCCATCCGGGCGAGGTAGCCGCTTTGGGGGGCCAGGACCGGCGTGGCCTTTTCCGCCTGGGGCAGCAGGCCCGTGTCGTCGCACACCCGGCCGTCCCCGCCCTGGGCCTCAATCATCCTGCGCAGGCGTTCCAGGCCCCTTCCCTCCCTGAGCGCCGCCTCCAGCAGGCCCCGGGCGCCCGGCTCGTCCTTTGCGACGCCGCCCAGCAGCAGCATCTGCGCGCCCAGCGCCAGGGAAACGGCCAGCAGCGGGCCCTGGCTCCGCCCGGCCAGGGTGTCGATGGCTTCCTTCACCTCCAGGGCGTTGCCCACGTGGCTGCCCAGGGGCTCGTCCATGCCGGTGATGAGGGCGGCCATGCGCCGCCCGGCGCGCCGCCCGATGTCCGTCATCGCGCGGGCCAGGGCCAGGCAGTCCTCCAGGGTCTTCATCAGCGCGCCGGAGCCCACCTTCACGTCCAGCACGATGCCCTGCGCGCCGCCGGCCAGCTTCTTGGACATGATGGAGGAGGCAATCAGGGGGATGGAGTCCACCGTGCTGGTCACGTCCCGCAGGGCGTAGAGCCGCTTGTCCGCGGGCGCCAGCTCCCCGGACTGGCCCACCACGCAGCAGCCCACCTCCCGGGCGATGCGCAGGAACTCCGCCTCCGGAAGCTCCGTCCGGAAGCCCGGGATGCTCTCCAGCTTGTCCACCGTGCCCCCGGTATGGCCCAGGCCGCGGCCGGACATCTTGACCACCTTGCCCCCGCAGGCGGCCACCAGGGGCGCCAGGATGAGGGTGGTGGTGTCGCCCACGCCGCCGGTGGAATGCTTGTCCACCGGGACGCCGCCCACCTCCGGGGAGAGCATGTCGCCGGTTTTGGCCATCGCCAGGGTCAGCTGCGCGGTCTCCCGCGCGTCCATGCCGTTGATGCGGATGGCCATCAGGAGGGCCGCCAGCTGGTAGTCCGGCGTGCCCGGGTCGGCGGCCGCGCGGGCGAATTCGTCAATCTGCGCCTCGGTCAGCGCCTTGCCGGATTTCTTGGCCGCGATGATATCAATGAACGCCATGGCCGCCCCTTTTCATGCGTTTTGCGTGAGGAAAGTATAGCACAAGGGCTTTTCCGGCGCAAAGCGGGCGGGCCTTCAAGGCGCGGGGGAGCGGCCCGCCCGCTTCCTTTACAGCCCCAGCGCCTTGAGCGCGGTCTCGCCGTCCATGCCGGGCCTGAGCCGGCGGTCGTACAGGAGGTTCAGCAGCCGCCAGTCCAGTTCGCTCAGCCGCTGGGTGGCGGTCCAGGGCTGGTAGAGGATGCTGTCCTCATGGGTGCCGATGTCGTTGGACAGGCCCAGCCCGCCGGTGATTTCCTCCAGCAGCAGGTGGTTGCGCGCCGCCTGGTCGGTCACGTCCGAGGCGATGACGACGTTGACCCTGACAATCTGCTGCGCCCCGTCCCACCAGAAGGCGAAATAGCCCCAGTTGCCGCTGACGTAGCTGGGCTCGTAATCCGCCAGCCGGTCCAGCGGCGCGTACCAGACGGTCAGGTTGGCGTCCCCTTCGCTGGGGACGACGCTGATTTCGGGCAGGCCGTCCACCTTGTCCGCCAGCTCCTTAAGGAAGGCGTGCAGGGTGCCCAGGTCCTCCCTTGTCGGCTCCCCGCCAACGAAGACGCGCAGGGGCTCCGCCCAGCGGCGCAGGGCGTCGTCCCCGGCGGCCCCGTATTCCGGGCGGAAGGCGGCCGTCAGGAAGGCCTCCCTCAGCCCCGTGTTCTCCGCCCGGTCCGTGGCGGCCAGCGGGCAAAGCAGCAGGGCGAGGGCGAGCAGCAGGGCGGCCGGGCGGCGGTTTTTCAAGGGGGTTCCTTTCGTGCGCGTAGATTCCGCTGGGCCGAGTATACCAGCGCTTCTGTTACATCTCCATGACAACTTTCAAAACTTGGGCATGGTATACTGGCGGCATAGACGGAGGTGGGAAATGCCGCCGGATATCCTGATTGCCGAGGACGACCGCGCCATCGCGGAGCTCGTCGAGATGACGCTGCGCGTCTCCGGGCACGCGACCGTTATCTGCCAGGACGGCACGGAGACCTTCGAAAAACTGAAGCGGGAGCGCTACGACCTGCTTATCCTGGACGTCATGCTGCCGGGGATGGACGGGTTCGAGCTGATGGAGGCGCTGCGGGCGGCGGGCGTCGCCGCACCGCCGGTGCTGTTCCTCACCGCGCGCATCGACGTGAAGGACCGCGTGCGCGGGCTGAGGCTGGGGGCGGAGGACTATATGCTCAAGCCCTTCCACCCGGTGGAGCTGCAAGCCCGGGCGGAGGGCATCCTGCGCCGTCACCGAAAGGAGGACGCGGGCCTGCGCGCGCTGGGGGTGGAATTGAACCCCGACTCCCGGGAGGTGCTCAAGGACGGGCAGCCGGTGGAGCTGACGCCCCAGGAGTTCGAGCTGCTCAGGATGCTGCTGACCCACCGCAACATGGCCCTGTCCCGGGAGCAGCTGCTGCAGGCCGCCTGGGGCTACGACTACATGGGCGGCACCCGGACGGTGGACATGCACGTGCAGCGCCTGCGTGCCAAACTGGGCTGGGAGGAGGCCATCAAGACGGTCTACAAGCTGGGCTACCGGCTGGAGGCGCCGCGGTGAAGCTGTTCACCCGCATCCTGCTGCTGACGCTGAGCCTGGCGCTGGTCTTCGGCGCGGCGCTCTCTGCGCTGACGCTCAGGCGCGCCTTCCTGGACAACCTGTCCCGGGAGCTGGAGCGCGGGGTGCAAAACAGCGGCGCGCTGGCCGCCTCCCTCCTCTCCGGCATCAACGCCTACGCGGCGCTGCGGGACGGGGACGCCGCTCCCCGCGCCGCGCGCATCTCCGCCCAGTACCTGGAGCCCGGCGCCCATTTCGCGCTGGTGGACGCGCAGGGCGTGCTCGTCTTCGACAATTTCGACGGGCAGACCGCCGGGGTGATGGACCGGATGCCGGAAGCGGCCGGGCAGTACCGCCTGGTGCGCCTGCCCGGCGGCACCTTCCAGGCGCTCAAGCGGGACGTTTTGACCCTGCAGGGGGATTACCGGCTGCTGTACGCCCAGCGCCTGGACCGGGTGTACCGCCAGATGGAGGAGCAGACCCGGGGCGCCGTGCTGCTGCTGGTTTTGCTGTGCCTGGCGCTGGGCGCGCTGCTGTTTGCAGGCCTGAAGGCCTCCTTCCGGCCGCTGCGCCTGCTGGGGAAGGCCGCGGGCGACATCGCCCGGGGCGACTTTTCCGCCCGCGCGCCGGTCATCCGGCCGGAGGACGAGGTGGGCCGGCTGGCCCTGCGCTTCAACGACATGGCGCAAGCCACCCAGGCGCACGTGGCGCGGCTGACGGAGCAGGATCAGGCGCAGAAGCGCTTTATCGCCGACATGGCGCATGAATTGAAGACCCCGCTGACGAGCATCATCGGATACGCCGACCTGCTGCGCCGCCACGAGCTGGACGAGGAGCGGCGCGCACGGGCGCTGGACGCCATCGCCCGGCAGGGCGAGCGGCTGGAGCGGATGGGTTTCAAGCTCCTGTACCTGGCGCGGCTGGAGGGCGGCCAGGCGCCGGCGCTTCTGGACTGCGACGCGGGGGAACTGCTGGAGGAGGCCGCGCTGGCCTTCCGGGGGCTGGCGGAGGAACAAGGCGTTTCCCTGCTGGCGGACGCGCAGCCGGCCCGCTGGCGCTGCGACCGGGACCTGATGCTGGCGCTGGCGCAGAACCTGCTCTCCAACGCCCTGAAGGCGTCCGCCCCCGGCCAGCGCGTCACCCTCAGGGCGCGGCAGGCGTTCCTGGAGGTGGAGGACGAAGGCGAGGGCATCCCCCCGGAGCACTTGCCCCACGTGCGGGAGGCATTCTACACGGCGGACAGGAGCCGCTCCCGGCAGGGCGCCGGCCTGGGCCTGGCGCTGTGCGAGCGCATCGCCCTGCTGCACGGGGCCCGGATGGACATCGACTCCGCGCCGGGGCGGGGTACCCGGGTGAGGGTAACGTTTACAGGTCCGTGACGCCGGGGGGACAACTCTGAAACCTCCGCCTGCGATACTGGGGGCACCAAGTAAAGGAGGAAGCGGAGATGAAAAACAAAAAAGCCGCGTTCTTTGCCCTGCTGTGCGCCCTGGTCATGCTGGGCGCGGCGGCTTCCCTGCCCCTGGTGATGCGCGGGGCTGCGGAGGACAGCCTGAG
>JAAZAQ010000092.1 GCA_012514225.1 Clostridiales bacterium
CGTGGAGGCAATCAGCTCCGAAAGGGGCGTGTCCCCCGGCTTCATGACCAGGGCGAAGCTGCGGTTGGGCGCGCGGGTCTTGCCGGTCTTGTTGGCGGCGTAGGCGGACAGCATGAACTGCCGGAGCACGCCGTCCCGGATGACGTCGTAGTCCAGGGATGGGAAGCCCTCGGGCGTGAAGCGCTCCCCGCATACCACGCGCGGGTCGCGGGGGCTGGCGGACAGGGTGAGCCGCTTGTCCGCCACCTGCTTGCCCAGGCTATCCTTCCATTGGCTGGTGCCGTCCAGCAGCACGGCGTCGGCGGCGTAGTTGGAAAGCAGCTGTCCCAGCATGCCGCCCAGGCAGGCGGGGGTGAAGATGACCCGGCCCTCGAACTTGCCTTCCGGACGCCGGGTATGAATCTGGTTCTCCGCGTCCAGAAGGCTCTGGCGCAGGTCGCCCATCTCCAGGAAGGGTCGGTCCAGACGGTCGGTGATTACGCCGGTGAAGTTGAAGGAGGAGGAATGTTCCCCCTCGTGCCCGGAAAACAGCAGGTCCAACCCGTAGCGGCCGGAGAGGGTCTCATACCGGACGCCGTGGCTGTTGAGGTAAACGCCCCGGGTCGACACGTGCTCGGAGCCCACCTGCTCCACGACGATTTTAGGGAATTCACGGTGGATGGCGTCCAGCAGCTCCTTCGTGCGCTCGAACAGCTGCTCCAAATCCGCTTCCGGCGCGCCGTCCGTGAAGACGCCGCCGCCCTCTTTCGCCAGCTCCCAGGCGGGGTCGGGCTGGGCCGCGCGGGCGGAGGCGGCGCAATCCTCCGCGGCCTTGCGGACGGCCTCCTCCCCAAAGCTGTTGCCGCTCACGACGCCCCGCCGCCGGTCCGCCAGGGCCTGCAGGGAGAGGGAATGGTCCAGGGTGGTGCGCAGCAGCGTGAACCTGCCGCCCTCGATGGTGAACTCCCGCTTTTGGCTGGTCTGCGCCTGGGCGGAAGCTTCCTGGGCGCCGTACTCCAGAAGGGCGTCAAGCGCCAGGCGCGCGGTCTCCAGTTCGCGGCTCATCTCATTTGCCTCCAATCATGACCTGGCAGCGCAGCTCCGGCCCGCCGGTGCCCACCGGCATCATCTGCTTCTTGCCGCAAAAGCCGGAGGAAGACCAGGTGAGGGTGTCGGAAACCATGTCCACGGTCTTGAGCATCTCAAAGGCGACGCCCGAAATCGTCGTGTCATGGATGGCGCGCCCCAGGCGGCCCTCCTTGATTTCATAGCCCAGGGACACGCCGAACATGAACTCGCCCGTGGTATCCGCCTGGCCGTTGTTGGTGTGCATCAGGTAATAGCCGTCCTCTGTGCTCGCAATCATCTCTTGCAGCGTGTGCGGGCCGGGGTGCACGGCGGTGTTGCGCATGCGGATGAGCGGCTCGTCGGAAAAGGCGTAGGCACGGGCATTGCCACGGGGCTTCATGCTGAAGTGCCGCCCGGTTTCCCGGTTGACCATGAAGCCGGTCAGCACGCCGTTGCGGATGAGCTCCGCGTCCTCCGCCAGCACGCCCTCGTCGTCCACGTAGACCGGCAGGGGTGCGGGCTGTCCGAAGGCGGTGTGTGCGAAGTCCGTCATGGACACCAGGGGGCTGGCAACCGTCTTTCCCAGGTTCGGCCCGGCCACCGAGCCGCCCAGCACCAGGTCGGCCTCCACCGTATGCCCCACGGCCTCGTGCGCCAGGATGCCGGACAGTTCGCCGGAGAGGATGCAGGTCTTCAGCCCCGCCTCGGCGAACACGGCCTCCCGCTTCTTCATCAGGTGCCCGTA
>JAAZAQ010000093.1 GCA_012514225.1 Clostridiales bacterium
ACGACCGCCACGCCCTGGCTGGTGAGCTGGGCAGAGTTGAGCCGATTTGCGACGGATGGCACAGCCTATACTTACACGCCTTACGAGGTCAAGGCGCCCAATGGGTACAAGGCAAGCTATTCCGGAGACGCAGCCAACGGATTCACGGTCACGAACACCTACGATGGAATCAGCAGCGACGACGGTGACGACACGAACGACACACTGCTGACGGTCAACGCGACCAAGGCCTGGGTCTACCCGTCCGGGGTGACGGCGCCCGCGGACGCGGACAAGCCGGCGGTGAGCCTGGAACTGAAGCGCAGCGACGACGCGCTGATGGGCGAACTGACCCCGGTGCATACGACTACCACGCCCTGGCTGGTGAGCTGGACGGGGCTGAGTCGGTATGCGACGGATGGCACTGCCTATACCTACACGCCTTACGAGGTCAAGGCGCCCAACGGTTACAAGGCAAGCTATTCCGGAGACGCAAACACCGGATTTACGGTGACAAACACCTACGACGGCGTGAGCAGCGACGACGGGGACGATACGAACGATACGCTGCTGACGGTCGACGCGACCAAGGCTTGGGTCTATCCGTCCGGGGTGACAGAACCCGCGGACGCCGACAAGCCGTCGGTGAGCCTGGAGCTGAAGCGCAGCGACGATGTGTTGATGGGCGCGTTGACCCCGGCACACACCACAACCACGCCCTGGCTGGTGAGCTGGGCGGGGCTGAACCGGTACGCAACAGACGGCACTGCCTATACCTACACGCCTTACGAGGTCAAGGCACCCAACGGTTACAAGGCCTCATTGAGTGGTAGCCAGGAGACTGGGTTTACAATCTCGAACACCTACGACGGCGTGAGCAGCAACGACGGTGACGACACGAACGATACGCTGCTGACGGTCAACGCAACCAAGGCCTGGGTCTATCCGTCCGGGGTGACAGAACCCGAAGACGCGGACAAGCCGGCGGTGAGCCTCGAATTGAAGCGCAGCGACGACGCATTGATGGGCGAGCTGACGCCGGTGCACACTACAACCACGCCCTGGCTGGTGAGCTGGACGGGGCTGAGCCGGTACGCGACGGATGGCACTGCCTATACCTACACGCCTTACGAGGTCAAGGCGCCCAATGGCTATGCCACTTCTGTGAATGGTGACCAGACGACGGGCTTCGCGGTAACAAACACCTACGACGGCGTGAGCAGCGACGACGGGGACGATACGAACGACACGCTGCTGACGGTCGACGCGACCAAGGCCTGGGTCTATCCGTCCGGGGTGACGGCGCCCGCAGACGCGGACAAGCCGGCGGTGAGCCTGGAGCTCAAGCGCAGCGACGATGCGCTGATGGGCGAGATGACGCCGGTGCACACGACCGCCACGCCCTGGCTGGTGAGCTGGACGGGGCTGAGCCGGTACGCGACGGATGGTACTGCCTATACCTATACGCCTTACGAGGTCAAGGCGCCCAACGGGTACAAGGCGAGCTATTCCGGAGACGCAACCAACGGCTTCACGGTGACGAACACCTACGATGGGGTGACCGACAACACTGATCCGGAAAACCCGGAAGAAACACCGGTTACCGTAACGGTTAAAAAGGTCTGGCTGGATAAAGGCGGCAACCCATTGACCGCCGAACTTCCCGCATCCCTTGAAATCTCCGTAACAGGCGGGGAGGAAACCTCGTCCGGCTCCCTCAACGCAGCCGGCAATTGGAGTGTTCAGTTCAAAAACCTGAAGAAGTTCAGCACAACGGGCAATGCTCTCGCATATGCGGTATCCGAAACAGTACCCAACGGCTACACACAGACAAGCGCGATCGAAAATCCTGGCCATACATTCACGCTGACAAACACCTACGACGGCATGACTGACAACAGCGACCCGGATAATCCGCAAGAAACACCGGTCAGCATCATCGTGAAGAAGACTTGGCTGGACGGCGAAGGCTCGGAGGTCACCGACATGACCCTGCTGCCGTCTGCACTCTCCATCTTGGTAACTGGGGGAGAAGAGCCATTAACAGGCGCTCTAAATTTTAATGAGAATTGGAGAACCCAGTTTACCGGCCTGAAGAAGTTCAGCACGACCGGCCTCGGTTTCAAATACGCCGTAACCGAGACTGCACCTGCCGGAAGCTCACTAATTGGCAACGTCCAAAACCCGGAAAACACTTTCACCCTCACCAATCAACTGAACAAGGAAATCGCGGATATCCATGTCCACAAAATCTGGGAAAATGTCGAATCCGGAAACGGCCTTCCGGCCATCACCCTCCATCTGATGCGCGAACTGGACGGCGTCAAATCCAAAGTCCCGGACACTGATCCGCTGACGCTGAACCCAAGGGAAACGTCCGGCAGCTGGAACGCTGTGAATCTCCTCTCGCCCGAAGGCCGCACCTATACCTTCAGCGTCCGTGAGGACGTCCCCAACGGGTATGCGGTAAGCTACACCGGCGACGCGGCCACCGGCTTCACGGTGATGAACACCTACGACGGGGTGAGCAGCGACGACGGGGACGATACGAACGATACGCTGCTTACCATCGACGCGACCAAGGCCTGGGTCTACCCGTCCGGGGTGACGGCGCCCGCGGACGCGGACAAGCCGGCGGTGAGCCTTGAATTGAAGCGCAGCGACGGCGTACTGATGGGCGAGATGACGCCGGCTTACACGACCGCCACGCCCTGGCTGGTGAGCTGGACGGGGCTGAGCCGGTACAACACCCTGGGCCAGGCATATAGCTATACACCCTACGAGGTCAAGGCGCCCAACGGGTACACGCCCTCTGTGAATGGTGACCAGACGACAGGTTTCACGGTCACGAACACCTACGACGGCGTCAGCAGCGACGACGGGGACGACACGAACGACACGCTGCTGACGGTCAACGCAACGAAGGCCTGGGTCTACCCGTCCGGGGTGACAGCGCCCGCGGACGCGGACAAGCCGGCGGTGAGCCTGGAGCTCAAGCGCAGCGACGACGCGCTGATGGGCGAACTGACCCCGGTGCATACGGCAGCCACACCCTGGCTGGTGAGTTGGACAGGGCTGAGCAGGTACGCGACGGACGGCACCGCCTATACTTACACAGCCTACGAGGTGAAGGCGCCCAATGGCTATACCACTTCTGTGAATGGTGACCAGACGACGGGCTTCACGGTCACGAACACCTATGACGGCGTGAGCAGCGACGACGGGGATGATACGAACGACACGCTGCTGACGGTCAATGCGACCAAGGCCTGGTCTTACCCGTCCGGAGTGACTGAACCCGCGGACGCGGACAAGCCGGCAGTGAGTCTGGAGCTCAAGCGCAGCGACGACGTGCTGATGGGCAAGAGGGTGCCGGCGCACACGACCGCCACGCCCTGGCTGGTGAGCTGGACGGGGCTGAGCCGGTACGACACCCTGGGCCAGGCGTACAGCTATACACCTTACGAGGTCAAGGCGCCCAACGGGTACAAAGTGAGCTATTCCAGAGACGCGGCCACGGGCTTCACGGTGACAAACACCTACGACGGCGTGAGCAGCGACGACGGTGACGACACGAACGACACGCTGCTGACGGTCAACGCAACCAAGGCCTGGGTCTATCCGTCCGGTGTGACGGCGCCCGCAGACGCGGACAAGCCGGCGGTGAGCCTGGAGCTGAAGCGCAGCGACAACGCGCTGATGGGCGCGTTGACCCCGGCGCACACGACCGCCACGCCCTGGCAGGTGAGCTGGACCGGGCTGAGCCGCTACGCGACGGATGGCGCAGCCTATACCTACACGCCTTACGAGGTGAAAACGCCAAACGGATACGTTGCCTCTGTGGTTGGCAGCCAGGAAACCGGGCTTGTAATCACGAACACCTACGACGGCATGACCGACAACACTGACCCTGAAAATCCAGTCAAGACACCGATCAGTGTCAGCGTGGAAAAAGTGTGGGCAGGCGTTCCCGAAGGCGTTGAAACCCCCGAGTCGGTCCATCTTGTGCTCGCCCGCGGCGACGGGGTGGAAATGGAGACGCTTGTGTTGAACGCACAGCATGGCTGGCAGGGCGAATGGACGGGGCTCCGCAAATACGCGACCGACGGCAGTGCATTCGCTTACGACCTTGGCGAGCCATCCGTGCCTGTGGGCTACACGGCAAGTACAACCGGGGACAAGGAGACAGGCTTCACAGTCACCAACACCTTTCAGGCACAGCCCGATACGATGCCCTCCATTCTGCTCAACATGGGCGATGGTTTCGAGTAATTGGCGGCGCTGAGAGAAAGAAAGGCAACATGAAACGAACCGTTCTCGTCTGGATAATCCTCCTGTCAATCCTGGCTGCGCCGAATTCCCCCGGGTTCGCCGCGCAGGAGGACCCGCCCTTTGTCATTGGCACCATGACGGCGCTTTCAGGTAACTTTTTCGCCGGGCTGTGGGGGATGAATACCTCGGACATCGACATCAGGCTGCTGTTGCATGCCTATGCGACCATGGAGAAGGAGGCAAGGAAAGGCAGGGCGCTTGAACCCAATCGAATCGCGATGGAGCGTATGGATTTGTCGGAAGACGAGCACGGCAACCAGGTGCACCGGTTTACCTTGAAAAATGACCTGTTCTTCTCCGACGGCTCGCAGATTACAGCGGAAGACTACGCCTTCTCCGTTTTGCTGCTCTACTCGCCCGAGATCCGTGAACTGGGGGGCACAGCGCCGGGAGCGGAGCCGGTTATTGGCGGCAGGGCCTATCAGCGAGGTGAGGCGGAACGCCTTTTGGGCTTGCGGCTGATCGACAAATTCAGATTCAGCATAACGATCGGGGCGGAGAATTACCCCTACTTTTATAACTTGGCCTACGTCAACATCACCCCCTATCCCGTCCGGGTGCTGGCGCCCGGGTGCCAGGTCAAGGATAGCCCGGAAGGCGCCTATATTGAGGGGCCGTTTGACAGCGCCCTTCTCGAAGAGACCCTCATGGACGGTGATGCCGGCTATCTCTCCCACCCCAAGGTTACCAGCGGGCCCTATCGCCTGGAATCCTTTGACAGGGAGCAGGCAACCGCGTCGCTTTCAGTTAACCCTTATTACAAGGGAAACCTGAACGGCGTAAAGCCCTCCATTCAGCGGCTGAGGGTCATCCCGATGGTCGGTATAGACATTGTTCAAGCGCTGAAGGACGGGGAACTCCATCTGGCCAACAAGGTTTCCTTCGTGCAGGTGCGGCAGCAGGCGGAGAGGACGCGTGGAATCAGCGTTACAAATTACGACCGGGAAGGCCTGGCCTTCCTGGCTTTCCTGACGGAACAGGACGCGGTCGGCGACGTACGGGTGCGTCAAGCCATCGCGCATTGTTTGGACAAGCCTGCCATCGCGCACAGTTTCCTGGGCCCTTACGGCAAGGAGGTAGACGGTTTCTACGGCCTGGGCCAATGGATGTACAAGGAAACAGGCGGCAACCTGCCCGGTCTCAAGCGCTATCCCTTTGACCTGAGAATAGCCGGGGAATTGCTCAGCGAAGCCGGCTTCGCCTATGACAGCCAGGGGGCGCCGTATATTTCGGGGGCCTCGGAAACGCGATACGCCAAGGATGCGGACGGAACACTGCTGCCCCTCACGCTTCGCGCCGGCATCCCAGAGGACAACACTGCTGCAGAACTCACCCTATCGCAACTGGAAGCCAGCCTGGAGAAGCTTGGCGCCAGACTGGAAATAAAGCGCATGGACATCCAGACCTTGCTGAAGGTCTACTATGCACAAACGGAACGCAACTTTGACCTGCTGTTCCTTTCATCCAATTTTTCAGAGTTTTTTGACCCCTACTATACCTTCCACACCGACCCCGCATACCACGGCGTACTCAACAGCACCTTTATCCAGGATGAGGAACTGATGCGGAGGGCCCTCGCGATGCGGGCTTCTCCCTGTGACGATTTCTCCTGCTATCTCAGGGCTTGGCAAGCCTTTCAGGAGCGGTTCACGCAAGTCTTGCCCATGGTACCCCTGTATGGGAACAGCTACGCGGATTTGTACACTGCGCGGCTGACCGGTTATCACCCGGAAAATCATATCTCCTACGCGACTGCCATCATCGAGGCGAAATACCGCTAATACGAAACGAATGAGTAAACGAACAGAGGGGATGAGAATTCTTGATGGCCCCGCTACGCCGAGTGAAAGAGGCAACGAGGAGACGCAAAGGGCCATCCCGTCGAAGCGTTTACGATTGGGTTTCGTATAAACGCAGCGCACAGACCTTCCGCGCGGCCGGGCGTCGCGCGGTTTTCCTTTTCCCCATGGCCATTTTATGGTAAGGTAAACCCCGTAAACGCCGGGATTGGTACAGACCGGTTATGCAGTGAAACGGGAGCGCATCGTTGAGTCTTTCAAGGAAGTCAGGCTGTCCTCCAAAAAAAGGGAAAACGGTTCCCAGCCCCTTTTGGCCTGGGATGGTCTTGCTGTCTTTCTTGATGGTCCTGTTCGCGTTCCCGGCCGCCGCGCGCGCGGCGCAGCCCGCTCCCCTCTATATCAGCGAGTTCATGGCCGCCAACCAACTGACCCCGGTGGAGGGCAGAGCCTGCGACTGGGTCGAATTGCACAACGCCGGGGAAACTGAAATCGACCTGGACGGCTATGGCCTCAGCGACAACCCCGGCCGCCCCTTCAAGGCCGTGCTCACTGGCGTCCTGGCGCCCGGCGCCTACCTGGCGCTGCCCGCGGACGGTGAGGGGCTGGGTTTCGCCCTCTCCCGGGATGGGGAGACCCTCGCCCTGACCGCGCCGGACGGGCGGACAGTCCACGAGGCCGCCTTCGGGGCCATGCCCGACGACGCCAGCCTGGCCTGGGACGGCGCCACATTCACCCTCACCTGGCAGCCGACGCCCGGAGCGGAAAACCGGTTCCTCAGCCGGGACGGGGCGGAGACCCTCCGCTGGCAAGAAGCCTCGGAGCGGGGAATCTTCATCAGCGAAGTGCTGGCCGCCAGCGGCGCCTATGAAAGGGGCAAGCTCCCCCACGACTGGGTGGAGCTGCGCAACCCGGGCCCAAAAGCCGTGAAACTGCACGGGCTGTACCTGACCGACAGTGCCTCCGACCTGACGAAGTGGGCCTTCCCCTCCGGCGCCACCCTGCGCGCGGGGGATTATGCGGCGGTATACTGCACCCGGGACCGCCTCCCCGCACAGGGGCGGGGCGTGTTCGTCAACAACGCCTTCACCATTGACAAGACGGGCGGCGCCGTGCTGCTGACCGACGGCGAGACGGTGCTGGACGCCGCGTCCCTGGGCGCGCAGTTCGGCGGCGTTTCCTACGGACGCCCGGAGGGGCAGGGCGCCTTCCGCTTCCTGAACGGGGCGACCTTCCGCCAGGCCAACCCCGCGCAGGGCTTCCTGGAACGGCTGCCCGCAGTCGGCTTTTCCCGCGCGGGCGGGTTCGCCGGCGCGCCCTTTCTGCTGCGCCTGGAAGCGCCGGAAGGCGCCCAGGTGCGCTTTACGCTGGACGGCTCGGAGCCGGACGCCCGCTCCGCCCTGTACGAGGGGCCGGTTGAAATTGCGAAGAACACCGTGGTGCGCGCCGCCGCCTCGATGGAAGGGTTTGTGGATTCCCCCGTCTCCGCCCGCACCTTCCTCTTTGACGCGCCCCCGGATTCCCCGGTGGTCTGCGTATCCGGCAGCCCCGCCTTCTTTTTCGGCGGCGACGGCATCTTCGAGCAGAAGAACCAGGACCTGCTCATCCAGCGGCGCGCCCACCTGGAGGTGTACGAGGACGGCGCCCCGCGGCTTGACCAGCAGGTTTCCCTGAAGCTGACCGGAGGCACCAGCCGCAAGTACCTGCCGCGCACCTTCACGGTCTACGCGCGGCCCGGACTGGGCGAAAGCGCCTTCGCCTACAACCCCTTCCCGGACCGCGCCTATCCGGAATACGCCGCCTTCACCCTGCGCAGCGGCGGGACGGACGCGGTGCGCACCCGCCTGCGCGACGGGTTTTTAACCCGCCTGACCCGGGGCTACGGGCTGATGTACCTGGCCTACCGCCCGGCCGCGGTCTATGTGAACGGGCAGTTCTGGGGCATGCTCAATTTCAGGGAGCGCGCCAACCGCGACGCGGTCGCCCAGTGGGAAGGCGTCACGGACCCGGCGGCCATCCGGGACATCATCATCATCAAGAACCGCGGCGTGCAGCAGCAGGGCAGCCGGGAGGAGCTGGAGGCGCTGGCCGCCTTCTGCCGTACCCGGGACCTGAACGTGCCGGAGCACTTGAGCCACGTGCTGGGGCAGCTGGACGTGGACAGCCTGTTCGCCCACTCCGCCTTCCAGATCATCACCGGGAACGGCGACCTGCAGAACGTCCGCTACTACAAGGTGCCGGGCGGCAAATGGAAGCTGATGCTGTTTGACCTGGACCTGGGCATGATGAACAACAACAACCTCACCCTGCCCTTCTACCTGGGAAGGGGGAAGACGCCTACCCCCTACTGTTACGGGGAGCTGTTCCAGGCGCTGATGCAGGTGCCGGAAATGAAGGCGCGCTTCCTGGCGCTGACCGGGCGCATCCTCAGGGAGCGCTTCGCGCCGGCGGACGTGGGCGCGCAGCTGGACGCCTGGCAGGCGGACATCGCCCCGCTCATCGCGCGGCACGCGCAGCGCTGGCCCGGTTTCGGCGTGAAAAACTGGGAAAAGGCGATGGCCGACTTCCGCCGGGTGCTGACGACGCGCCCCGCGCTGGTCATCAAATACCTGACCGCCTCCTTCAAACTGACGGAGGCGGAGGCCGCGCGGTATTTCGGCGGCTTCCCGGGCACAGGCGGAACCTGAGCGCCCGGCACACGAAACAAGGAGGCTCAACCATCATGGCACTTCGGAACGGAAAACGGCTGGCGGCGCTGCTGCTGGCGGCGCTCGCCCTCCCCCTGCTCACGGCGGGCGCCCAGGACCTGGGAACGCTGCGCGTGCGCTTCTTCAAAATCGGCAAGGCGGACGCCTTCCTGCTGCGCACGTCCCGCCACGTCGTCCTCATCGATGCGGGCGAGGACGACGACGCGCCGGAAATCATCGATTACCTGGCCGACAACGGCATCACGGAGCTGGACTGCCTCATCCTGTCCCACTTTGACAAGCGCAGCATCGGCGGCGCACAGGAGCTGCTGG
>JAAZAQ010000094.1 GCA_012514225.1 Clostridiales bacterium
CAGAAGCAGGGTGACCAGGCTCATGACCGACAGCGGGTTCTTCATCAGCCGGCGCAAGCCGTCCTTGAAGAAGGTCGTGCTCTCGCGCATGACGTCGTGCTGCTCTTTTTCCTCCGCCGTCGCCGGCTCAAACAGGCGCGGGTCCAGCTGCAGGCTCAGCGGTTTCTTCCTGGGGAGGGCGTCCGGCGTATATTCTGTCATCGGTCAACCTCAGTCGAAGGTAATCTTGGGGTCGATGGCCTTGTACAAAAGGTCGGATATCAGGGTCATCATGACCATCAGGGTGGCCAGGAACAGGGTGGTCCCCATGATCATGGGATAGTCGCGGTTGTTGATGCCGGTCACGAAGTGGGTGCCCAGGCCGCCGATGTTGAACACCGTCTCCACCACCAGGGAGCCGGTGAGGATGTAGGCGGTGAGCGGCCCGACGTAGGTGATGACCGGGATGAGGGCGTTGCGCAGGGCGTGCTTGAAGATCACCAGCTGCTCGCGCACGCCCTTGGCCCGGGCGGTGCGGATGTAATCCTGCCCCAGGACGTCCAGCATGCTGGACTTGGTGAGCCTCGTGATATAGGCCATGGGGTAGAGCGCCAGCGCGATGACCGGCAGCGTGTAGTTGGGGTTGGCGGGCGTCCAGACCGGGAACCAGCCCAGCTGCAGGCTGAAAACCAGCAGCAGCAAAGTGGCCAGGATGAAGCTGGGCACCGATACGAAGAAGGTGGTGAAGAAAATGATGACTCTGTCGGGCCACTTGCCGCGCATCAGCGCGGCGACCGAGCCCAGAATCAGCCCGAAGACCAGCGCGGTCAGCACGGCCATGCCGCCCAGCCTGGCGGACACGGAGAAGGAGGTGAAGATGGTGGTGGAGATTTCACGCCCGGTCTTGGTGGATACGCCGAAATCGCCTTGGAAGAAATTCCTCAGGTAGAGGACGAACTGCTCCCCCACCGGTTTGTCCAGGTTGAAGCGTTTCTCCAGCACCGCGCGGATGCGCGGCTCCGACGCCTTTTCCTTCGCGAAGGGACCGCCGGGAATCGCGTTCATCGCAAAGAAGGTAATCGCCGCGATGATGAAAACGGTGACGGCCGCCAGGATGATACGCTTGATGGAATACTTGAGCATTCGCTCGCCTGCCTTCGCTTTTTTCGCGTTGAAACAAACACTTCTGCGTAAAGCGTATCATGTCATACCCGGGCGTGAAAATCAAGTTGAAAATGCGCCTGGCCGCCGCGCGCAGGCTCCCCGCTCGCCCCCGCAGGCGTTTGGCGGTATACTGTCCGGCAGGAGGAAAAGGATGGAGAAGCCCTTTTTGCGGGACGCCCCCTGCGCGCTCTGCCCCCGCGAATGCGGGGTGGTCCGCCTGCCGGAAACCGGGAGCGGGTATTGCCGGATGGGCACGGACGCCGTGGTCGCCCGCGCCGCGCTTCACTTCTGGGAGGAGCCCTGCATTTCCGGCGCGGGGGGCACCGGCGCGGTGTTCTTTTCCGGCTGCACGCTGCGCTGCGCCTACTGCCAGAACGCGGGCATCAGCCACGCGGGCTTCGGCAGGCGGCTGGGCGCCGCGGAGCTGGCGGCGGTTTTCCGCCGGCTGGTCGAGGAGGAAGGCGCGGAGACCCTGTCCCTCATCACGCCCACGCATTTCCTGCCCGCCGTTCTGGACGCCCTGTCCCTGTATAAGCCGCCCGTGCCGGTGGTGTACAACTGCGGGGGATACGAGCGCGCCGAGACCGTCCGCGCCCTGGACGGCGCCGTCGACGTGTGGCTGCCGGACCTGAAGTACCACGCCCCGCGGCTCTCCGCCCTGCTGTCCGGCGCCGCGGACTATTTCGAGCGGGCCAGCGGGGCCATCCGGGAGATGTGCCGCCTGTCCGGGCCGCCGGTTTACAACGAGCGGGGCGTGATGACGAAGGGCACCCTGGTGCGCCACCTGGTGCTGCCCGGCTGCACGGGCGACAGCGCCAGGGTGCTCGAATGGGTCAGGGAAGGCCTGCCGGAAGGCACGCCGGTCAGCCTGATGGCCCAGTACACCCCCCAGCCCGGCTGCCGGGTCCCGGGGATGGGGCGGCGGCTCAGGGCCTCCGAGTACGCCCGGGTATCCGGCCTGATGCGGGAGCTGGGCTTGCCGGGGTACCTGCAGGCGCCGGAAGCCGCCGACGCGGCCTTCACCCCGGCCTTCGACCTGACCGGTCTGCCCGGGGAAGAACGGGAAAAAACAGAAGAAAATCCCGGCTAAACCGGCCGGCGACGCCAGGCGGCAAGCCTGAACAACAAAAAATACAGGCTGCCCGCTCACCCGCCGCGTTTGATTGACACCCCGGCGGGACATCTATATAATGCGGTCTGCGGTACAAGCGACCACAATATATAGTTATCCACGAAGGGATGCCGACATGCAGACAGGTTTGACCCTCCCCCCGGACATCATCAAGCGCAGCGGACAGAAGGAGCGCTATGACCGGCAGAAAATCACCTCCGCCCTGGACAAGGTCTTCCGCGC
>JAAZAQ010000095.1 GCA_012514225.1 Clostridiales bacterium
CGCAGCAGCTGCAGGGCTGTGAAAATCCCGGCAGGGCCCGCGCCGACAATCAAATAGTCATATGCCATGCGCTTCACCTCGTTTCATCTGTGAACAAACGTATCTTAGTCCGCGCGCCGGCGGGTGTCAACGAACCCGCCCGCCGGATAAATTCCGGGTTGACGCGCGGGACGGCCCGGCATATAATAGGCGCACGGTCGCCATCCGCCGTGAAAACGGCGTCAGCCAGGCGAGATGTGC
Organism: Clostridiales bacterium; assembly: GCA_012514225.1. Taxonomy (GTDB): domain Bacteria; phylum Bacillota; class Clostridia; order Christensenellales; family Aristaeellaceae; genus UBA6115. The sequence goes on from JAAZAQ010000095.1 coordinate 241, forward strand.
GAAGGGGGGGATACAGGTGTCTGAGGTACGGGTCAAGGAAAACGAAACGCTGGAAAGCGCGCTGAAGCGATTCAAGCGCCAGTGCGCCCGCAGCGGCGTCCTCGCCGAAGTGCGCAAGCGCGAGCATTATGAAAAGCCCAGCGTAAAGCGCAAGAAGAAGGCGGAAGCCGCGCGCAAGCGGAAATACTGAACCAAAAAGCCCATCAAACGGCGCGCCCGGGCGGCGCGCCGTTTCTATGCGCAGGCTTGGGCCCGCCGGGCTGAAACCCGCCCGCCAACCTGGTATACCATCTTGCCAATCCCTTGTTTGATATGGTAGTATTTGTTGGGCGGATATGGGCGCCCAATGCGAGGCCTGCGGGCCAATTCGGAGGAGGAGCACCATGGTCAAGATTGGTATCAACGGCTTTGGCCGCATCGGCGGCCTGATTCTCAGCTCAGTCATGGAACATCCCAAGGATATGCAGGTTGTCGCCATCAATGACCCGTTCATTGATGTGGAATACATGGCCTACATGATCAAATATGACACCGTCCACGGCCGGTTTGACGGGGACGTCAAGGCGGACAAGGAGAAGAACGTCCTGACGGTCAACGGCAAGGACATCAAGGTCTTCGCCTTCATGAACCCGGACGAGATTCCCTGGGGGGACGCCGGCGCGGAATATATCGCGGAGGCGACGGGCGTGTTCACCGACATGGCCAAGGCCAGCCTGCACTTCAAGGGCGGCGCCAAGAAGGTCATCATCACCGCCCCCGCCAAGGACAAGGAAATCCCCATGTTCGTCATGGGCGTGAACCACAAAACCTACAACAAGGATATGAAGGTGGTCTCCAACGCTTCCTGCACCACCAACTGCCTGGCCCCCCTGGCCAAGGTCATCAACGACAAGTATGGCATCAAGGAAGGCCTGATGACCACCGTGCACGCCACCACCGCGACCCAGAAGACGGTGGACGGCCCGTCCAAGAAGGACTGGCGCGGCGGGCGCGCGGCCAGCGCGAACATCATCCCTTCCTCCACCGGCGCCGCCAAGGCCGTGGGCGTGGTCATCCCGGAGCTGAAGGGCAAGCTGACCGGCATGTCCTTCCGCGTGCCCACCATCGACGTATCCGTCGTGGACATGACCTGCACGCTGAAGACCCCGACCACCTACGAGGACATCAAGGCCACCATGAAGGCCGCCAGCGAGAGCAAGGAGTGGGAAGGCATCATCGGCTACACTGAGGACGCCGTCGTCTCCAGCGACTTCATCCACGACGCCCGGACCTCCATCTTCGACGCCGGCGCCGGCATCATGCTCAACGAGACCTTCGTGAAGCTGGTCGCCTGGTATGACAACGAGTGGGGCTATTCCAGCAAGGTGGTGGACTTCATCCGCCACATGGCCAAGGTGGACAAGGCCTAAGCTGCGAACAGGAAAGCCCCGGATTGCCGGGGCTTTCTTCTATTTAACCATAAGTTGGAAAGGAATCGATGATGAATATAAAACTGAGGCTGCTGGCCCTGGCGGCGGCGCTGGTGACGCTGCTTACGCTGGGCGCCGGGGCCGAGGGCTTTTCGTTCAGGGACGGCGTGACCTGGGATGCGACGATGGACGAAGTGATGGCTCTCGAAACAGAGAACGCGCCAAGCCTGGAGGACGAGTACATCCCGGGTTTTCCAAAGCTGGTTGAAATTAGGAACGCGAAGGTCGCCGGGATGACCGCGTCCTCCCTTGCGTACCTGTTCCGGGAGGGCCTCCTCATCGCCTTCCTCTACGATTTTTCAGCGCATACGGAAGCGGATTTCCAGACCCTGAAAACAGCCCTGACCGCGAAATACGGGGAACCCTCCGCGTCAGACCCGCAAGCCGCCGCGGCGCGGCTTAATGCCATCGCCGGCCAGGAGTTTGTAA
>JAAZAQ010000096.1 GCA_012514225.1 Clostridiales bacterium
CAGTTCCCCGTCGTGTTCATGCCGGACCTGGCCGCGTCCTTCAAGCGGAAGCGCCCGCCCTTCCCCCTGCGGCTGGACGCCGTGGCCGGGATGGCGCTGGAAACGGTGGACCTTGAGAACCGGCTGAAGCGTGAGGATTTCGCCGTCCGGACGATGAAGGCCAAGCGCGCGCGGGAGGAGCTGAGCGAGGAAGCGCGGCTGATGTACGTGGGGATGACCCGCGCACAGGAACGGCTGATTTTAATCGGCGCGCCCGGCAACCCGGCAGGCGACCTGACCCACTGGTCCGAGCCCGGCAGCCTTTACCAGGCGGGCAGCGCCGGCAGCATGCTGGACTGGGCGGGAACCCCGCTGTACCCCGCCCTGCGCGAAGGGCGGGACCTGCCCTGGAGCGCGCCGAACGGCAGCCGCTGGCACGTCTACCACCGACTGACCGGCGCACTGAAGCCGGAGGGCGGGGCGCTTCCCGGGAAAGCCGAAACGGATGGCGAAGCGGGAATCGCGCCTGCCGTCTCGCCTTTCGACGCGGAAACGCCGCCCCCGGCGATGCCGCAGAAAACCTCCGTCACCGCGCTGGTGACCGGTCGCGCGGGCATCCCGGGAGACGAGGAGGAGACCCCGGAAACCAAGCGGCGGGAGCCCGTTTTCACCGCGCCGCCGACGCCCCTCCCCCGCCTTTCCGGCGACCGCACGCTGACCGGCGCGCAGCAGGGAGCCGCGGCGCACAAAGCCCTGTGCGCGCTGGATTTCGCGCGCTTTGCCGGGCTTCCCGAAAAAGAGCTGGAAGGCGCGGTGCAGGAAGAACTGGTGCGGATGGAAACCGCCGGCCTGCTGCTGCCCCTGGAACGGCAGGCGGTGGACGCGAGGACGCTTGTCCGGTTCCTCAAGGGCGGCCTCGCCAGGCGGATGGTGGCGGCGGACGAGCGCCACGCCGAATGGACCTTTACCCTGAAGGTAGAGGGCGGGATGCTGCTGCAGGGCGTGCTGGACGCCTGCTTCAAGGAGAAGGGCGGCTGGGTGCTGGTGGACTACAAGACCGACCGGGCGGCCCCGGAGGAAGCCCTGCGCCGGTACCGGAGCCAGATGCGCTGGTACATGCGCGCGCTGCGCGACATCACCGGGGAGCCGGTCCGCGAAGCGTGGCTGTACCTGCTGCGCCAGGGCGAGGCGGTCGCGGTCACCGAGGACGCGCCCATCCGCCTGCCCTGAATCGCGCAGGCGACGAAAGCCGCGGCGTTGAAACGTACAAGCGCGGCGTGCTATCATGATTACGAAACGCAAGGAGGGCGCGAATGGCAAAGCTGAAGGGCATCAAGCCTTTGGTTCAGAACCGCCGCGCCCGGCACGACTATTTCGTGGAAGAGACCTACGAGTGCGGCATGGAGCTCAAGGGCACCGAGGTCAAGTCCATCCGCCAGGGCCGCGCCAACCTGAAGGAAAGCTACGCCCGGGTGCGCGGCGGCGAGGTGTTTGTGGACGGCATGCACATCAGCCCCTACGAGCAGGGCAGCATCTTCAACACCGACCCGTTGCGCCCCAAGCGCTTGCTGCTGCATAAAAGCGAAATCCGTAAACTGCAGGGCCAGGTGTCCCGGCAGGGATACACCCTGGTGCCCTTGCAGCTGTACCTGAAGGACGGTCGCGTCAAGCTGGAATTAGGCGTGTGCCGGGGCAAGCAGCTGCACGACAAGCGGGACGCCATCGCCGAGCAGGACGCCATGCGCGACATCGAGCGCGCGATGCGGCAGGGCCTGAAAAGCCGCGATTTTGATCGGGACTGAGGAAATGAAAGCGCCAGAAAAGCTTGACGCAG
>JAAZAQ010000097.1 GCA_012514225.1 Clostridiales bacterium
GCTTCTTGCATGGAGCTGATGATGGGACTCGAACCCATGACCTCCTCCTTACCAAGGAGGTGCTCTACCGCCTGAGCTACATCAGCGCGCGAGTGCCATTATAGGGCAGCAGGCCGGTTTTGGCAAGGGTTATTTATCAGTGCCCGGCATCCGGCCGCAATCAGGGCAATCCTTGCCCAAGAAGGTGAAATTGTCTTCAGAACTGTAAGAAAAGTGCATTGATTCCAATCGGCTTTTGTGATATTCTTCACACAGCAAACTGATGCAAGAGAGGTTCAGCTATCCGACGCACATCTCAGTCGAGTTCACCCGTCTCAAACCTTCGACCGCTTCGTGAATAACCCCAGACCCAGGTTGCGGTGCCGCGTATGAATTTGTGCTGCGCAATCCGGCATGCGCCGGTAGCGGGCGGTGAAAACCTTCCGGCTTTCTCTGTCCTGCTGTCCGTATGTCGCGCGCTAGAAGCCAGGATATCAACCGATAGATTCGCCCACTGAGGAGGAACCCATGAGCCAAAGGACAGACCTTGAAGCGATGACCGTCGCGGAGCTGAGGAAATACGCCAAAGACCAGGGCGTGACGCTGTCGACGGTCACAACAAAGGCAGGCATCATCCAGCGCATTGAAGAAGTGCTCGGCAAGCGGCCAGCGCCTGGAGGGAGGGAACGTCCCGAGCCGCCGGCCGACGCGGGACGCCGCGCGGTCATCATCGCAGACGAAGGGGAGGAGACGACCGCGCCAACGCCGCCGCCGCGCCCCCAACTCGACAAAAACCGGACGTCCACCGGGAAAATCAAGCCGGCGTTTACGCTGGCCGGTTCGCGTGCCTGGCATAACCCCCAGCCCTTCACACAGACCCAGCCACAGCAAAGCCGCTATGCGCCGCAACTGGGTCAGCCGATCAGCACCTTGCCCCGCGAAGCGGTCCAACAGGAGATGAGGGCGTACCAGCCCTCGCGTGAACGGCCTGCGCCGCCGCGCGTGTCCCGTTTTGGCCCGGAGGTTCCCGCCGCCCCTGTGGAACCGGTGGTTCAAGCGGAAAGGCCGCGCATGGAGCACCGGCCCTTCCATGCCCCGGCTGCTACGTCCGGACGGGCGGGTCGCTACCAAAGCGGCGCTTTCCGTTCCGCCCTTCCGGGTGCCGGCGTTCCCTTGCCGGCAGACCCTGTGGAAGCGGAGATTCCGGAGCCGGCCTTCCCCTCTCCGGAGCCCGGTATGGAGCCAAAGCCCGGGTTCGCCGTTCCGGACATGCTGGCGACGGGCGACTGCGGGGACGGCGCGGGCATCCTGGAAATCCAGCAGGACGGCTACGGTTTCCTGCGCGCCGGCAACCTGCTTCCGGGCCGCAACGACGTGTACGTGTCCGGCACGCAAATCCGGCGGTTCAGGCTGCGAAACGGCGACCATATCGTCGGCAAGACCCGGCCGCAGCGGGAAAACGACCGCTACGCGGCGATGCTTTACATCACCAGCATCAACGGGGAGGAAGCCGAGGGAGCGGTCAAGCTGGGCGGCAGCCTGGCGGACGTCAAGCCGCGGCGGGACTTCGACCAACTGACCCCGACCTACCCCGACCGCCGCATCCGCCTCTCCTCCCGGGAGGAGAACGACCTGGTGCTGCGGCTCATCGACCTCTTCGTCCCCATCGGCTTCGGGCAGCGCGCGATGATCGTGGCGGCGCCCAAGGCGGGCAAGACCACCATCCTCAAGAAAATCGCGCTGTCGCTGAAGCGCAACCATCCGGATGTGCACTCCATGATGCTGCTGGTCGACGAGCGTCCGGAGGAAGTGACCGACCTGAAGGAAACCGTCGGGGGCGACATCTTCCATTCGACGTTCGACGAGCCGCCGGAAAACCACGCGCGCGTCAGCGAGCTCACCCTGGAGCGCGCGATGCGGCTGGTCGAGATGGGCAGGGACGTCGTCATCCTGCTGGACAGCCTCACGCGCATGTCCCGCGCCTACAACACGCTGATGCCCGGCTCCGCCCGCGTGATGACCGGCGGCCTGGCGGCCGGCGCGATGAACAAGCCCAAGCGCTTCTTCGGCGCCGCCCGCAATCTCAAGGAGGGCGGCAGTCTCACGATCATCGCGACCGCCCTGGTAGACACGGGTAGCCGAATGGACGGCGTGATTTTCGAGGAGTTCAAGGGCACCGGCAACATGGAGCTGACCCTGGACCGCCAATTGTCCGAGCGCCGTCTGTTCCCCGCGGTCAGCCTGCTGCGCAGCGGCACCCGGCATGACGAACTGCTGCTGAGCGAACGGGAGATTTCGGTCGCGGCCAAGGTGCGTGAGCGCCTGGGTTCCTCCTCCGAGCAGGAAACCGTTTCCCTGCTGCTGTCAATGCTGGAGAAGTCCAGGGACAACGAGGAGTTTGTCGCCAAGTACGACGACTGGATGAAACTGATGCGCAGCGGCATCTGAAAGGGAGCGCGATGAAAACCAGGCATTTCGGCAGGGACGCGAAGGGAAGGGAAGCGGTCCTCATTACCCTTGAAAACAGCGGCGGCATGAAGGTGACGCTGACCAACTTCGGCGCGCGCCTGGTGGGCATCGAGTGCCGGGACCGGCGCGGCGCCCTAAAGGACGTTTGCCTGGGCTTTGACAGTCTGGAAGAGTACGAGACCCGCGGCGGCTACCTGGGCGCCACCATCGGCCGCTGGTCCAACCGCATCGGCGGCGCGTCCTTCGAACTGGCCGGTAAAACCTATCCCCTGTACGCCAACGACGGCAGGAACGCCCTGCACGGGGGAAAAGAAGGCTTTGACAAAAAAATCTGGGATTATGAGCAGATTGGGGACAACGGTGTCCGCTTTCGCTACGTTTCCCCCGACATGGAGGAGGGCTTCCCCGGCGAACTGGACACCTGGGTCACCTTCACGCTGGGGGAAGGGGGAGAGCTGGACATCCGGTACCAGGCCGTCGGCACAAAGGACACGGTTATCAACCTGACCAACCACGCCTATTTCAACCTGGCGGGGGAGGGCACCGTGCACGACCACCTGCTGCAGGTCAACGCCGCCCGCGTGCTGGCCGCCACGCCGGACCTGATTCCTACCGGAGACTTTCTGGATGTCGCGGGGACACCTTACGACTTGCGCGCGCCCCGCCGGATCGGCGACTGCCTCACCATGCGGGGCGCCAACCGGATGTTCGACGACGCAAAGGGCTTTGACATCGATTACGCCCTGGAAGGTCATGGGCTGCGGGAGGCTGCGGTGCTGAGCGACCCGGCGTCCGGCCGCCGCATGCGGGTGAGGACCGACCAGCCCGGCCTTCAGGTCTATTCCGGTCAGGGGCTTTCGGGCAAAGGCAAGAACGGCGCGGAGTTGTCGCCCTATGCCGGCATCGCGCTGGAAACCCAGCACCACCCGGATTCCGTCCACTTGCCCGGATTGCCGACCACGGTGCTCCTCGCAGGAAAGGAATTCGATTCCAGGACCGTGTACGTGTTTGACGCCGTCTGAGCTGTCGAACCA
>JAAZAQ010000098.1 GCA_012514225.1 Clostridiales bacterium
GGGTTCCTCCTGTGTCAATGGTTCCGCGCGGATTCCGGCAGGTCGATTTCCCGCCACTCCCTGCCTTCCTCGTGCAGGAGCCGGTCGGCGCGCGCCGGCCCCCTGGAGCCCGCGGCGTAGTTGGGGAAGGCCTGGCCGCCCTCGGCGCACATCTGCTCGACGGACTCCACGAACTGCCAGGACTGCTCCAGTTCGTCCCACCGCGTGAACAGCGAGGAGTTGGCGCGGAAGGCCTCCAGTATCAACTGCTCGTACGCTTCCGGCACGTTGCCCTGAAAGCGGATGTTCTGCGAGTAGTTCAACTCCACCTGGTTCATCCGGAACTCGTTGCCCGGCTTCTTGGCGTTGATCTGGAAATACATGCCCTCCGCCGGCTGCACCTCGATGACCAGCAGGTTGGGCGGCTGCTCCCGGAACTCCTGGTAATAGTTGACGCCCGGGAGGCGCTTGAACTCGATGACAATCTGGGTGCGCCGCCTGTCCAGGCGCTTGCCCGCGCGGATGTAGATGGGCACGCCGCCCCAGCGGAAATTGTCCACGCTCGCCCGCAGCGCGATATAGGTGGGCACGGTAGAATCCGGCGCGACGTCGGGCTCCACCCGGTACCCCGGCACCGGCTTACCCAGGGAGGTACCCGGCCCGTACTGCCCCATGGCGATGCCGGCGCAAACGCCCACGGGCTCGTAGCGCCGCAGCGCGCGCAGCGCCTTCACTTTCTCGTCCCGGATGGACTCCGGCATCAGGTCGGCGGGCGGCTCCATCGTGATGAGCGCCAGGATCTGCAGAAGGTGGTTCTGCAGCATGTCCTTGAGGATGCCGGATTGCTCGTAATAGGCGCCCCGTCCTTCCACGCCCAGCGTCTCCGCGGAGGTTATCTGGATGTTGTCGATATAGTGGTGGTTCCACAGCGGCTCAAAAATCGAGTTGCCGAAGCGGATGGCCAGGATGTTGCGGATCATCTCCTTGCCCAGGTAGTGGTCGATGCGGTACACCTGCTTTTCGTCCAGCGCCTCGGTGATGGTGGCGTTGAGTTCCCTGGCCGAAGCCAGGTCCGAGCCGAAGGGCTTCTCGATCATCACCCGGTGGTCGGGGTTCCGCTTGACAATCAGCTGGTTCTGCCGCAGCCGCTGCACGATGAGCCCGAAGAACTCCGGCGCCACCGCCAGGAAGAACAGCCGCACGGCGGGCGCCTTGTACAGCGACTCGTTTTTCTCCAGCCACTCCCGGAACTCGGCGTAGCTGCCGGGGTCGGAAATGAACTCCATCCGCTTGTAGTGCAGCTTGGATAAAAAGCGCTCCATGTGCTGCTCGTCCACGCCGCTGCGCGAATGCTCCTTCACCGAAGCCCGCGCCTGTTCCCGGTATTCCGCTTCTGTCAGGTCCCGCCGCCCGATGGAAATGACCGAGCACTCCTCCGGCAGCCGCCCCTCCGCAATCAGGTGGTACATCGCGGGCAGCAGCTTGCGGTGCGTCAGGTCTCCCGTGCCGCCGAAAATCATCATCAGCAGGGAGCGGCCGGGGGTTTCGTGGTGGTTTTTCAAGGTCATGAAACAGCCTTTCCGCCGTTGCGGCCGTCCGTCGCTTCAGGCCAGCGGCAGCCGCAGCGTCCCGGCGAGCCTGTGAGTCTCCCCGTACACCCGGACGGGGAGGGCGGCGCCGTCGGTCAGGTCGAATTGTATGCCATCCCGGCTGACTTTGACAACCGCCCGGGAGCCCCGCCAGCGGAGGGTGAAGGAATAGCCGTCTATACCCCCGGGCAGGCAGGGGCGGAAGGAAAGCCCCGATTCGCCGATTCTCAGCCCGCCGAAACCGTAGGCGACGCCCATCCAGCAGCCGCCCATGTTGGCCGCGTGGATGCCGTCCCCGGTGTTGCCGTGGGTGTTCTCCAGGTCCAGCGCGGCGGAGCGGCGGTAATACCCGAAGGCTTTTTCCGTGTCGCCAATCCGCGCGGCCATGATGGAGAACACGCACTCGGACAGCGAGGAGTCGTGGGTCGTCCGCTTTTCGTAGTACGTATAGGTCGCGCGCATCACCTCCGGCGGGATGCCGTCCTCGTACAGCATCATGGCCAGCACCGCGTCCGCCTGCTTGCAGACCTGGTGGCGGTACAGGAACAGCGGATGGTAATGCATCAGCAGCGGGA
>JAAZAQ010000099.1 GCA_012514225.1 Clostridiales bacterium
CCAGGCGGGGCCCCGCCGCCTCCAGCCCGCCGGCCGCGGGCAGGCGGCAGACCGCCAGCACGCCCTGGGGCGTCCGGCTGTCCGTCAGGGCGGACAGCACCTGCGGGCTGACCCGGACGACCTCGGGCGCGGAGCGCGCCAGCTCCGCGTAGGCTTCTTCCTGGCCGGAGAGCACCAGCAGCGTTTCCGCCGCGCCCGCGGCGACCGCCTCCTTCGCCAGGTGCTCACCCTCCGCCAGGAACAGCCCGTGGGCGCGGCGGCCCTTGGGCGCCAGCAGCTGGCGCCATTGCCTGACGCGGGGGTTGGAGACGCTGGAAAGTGCGGTCAAGGCCGGAGCAGCTCCGCGATTTTGCGGGCGGGCACGCCGTGGTGGAGCAGCCAGGGCTCCGCCCAGCACCGGAGGGCGAACTCCCGCGCCTCCGCCGCGTGCTTTGGCATATACAGCGCGGAAAGCCGCGCAAACTCCATCAGGCGCCTGCGGATAACCAGGGGCAGGGCGCAGCCCGCCGCCTTCATGCGCGCAGGCAAATCCTCCGGCCAGGGAGCCGGCGGGGCGGGCGCCGCCTTCGCTTTTTCCGTCATCTCCTCCCGCAGGGCGGCGTAATCCAGGCTGCGCCGGGCGGGCGGGTAGGGCGCCGGCCAGCCTTTCACGCAGGGCAGGGCGCAGACCGGCCAGGGGTTTACCAGGTAGCGGGCGACCAGCTCCGAAGGAATCTCCGGCCCCGGCGCGAACATCAGCCGGGTGGGTCGGCCCTCGCCTTCACGGGCGCCCTGGCAGGAGAGGGAGCCGTCCCCGCACAGGTCGGACAGCGTCTTCGCGGCGAGGCGGGCGTCGGCCAGGGTCTCCCCCGCCAATTGAAGGCGGGAGGCGCTGACACACAGCAGCAGCATGTAGCCGCACACGGGCTCCGGGCAATCGAACCCCGTCTCGGAAAGGACCGCCCGGATGTCCCGCACGGCGGCGGAAAACGCGTCCGGTTCCGGTTCAGCGGGTTCCGGCGGCGGGGGCGCCTCCTCCGCGGCCGCGGACACGGGCGGGGCCGGGTCCGGCTGCGCGGGCTGCGGCCAGTAGAACATCCGGCTGCTCTTGTCCGGCATCTCCACCAAAAACAGGCGGTCGCAGTCCGGCGGCAGGGAGTGGGCGCCCTCCCCCGGCTCGTCCCCCAGCGCGTAGGGCCCGCTGATGCGGCCGCCGGAGCGCAGGTAGTACTGCGGGGTCAGGGAGGCCGCCTTGTCCCCCGAGACCACCTCGTACAGCAGCCCCTCCGGCAGCGCCTGCACGGCGTCCGAATAGACAATGTAGCGGTTGGTCTCCCCCCGGTGGGGGGCGTAGTTCTTGTTGGGGCGCACCTTGCCCATGGAGGAAGGCGCGTTGGCAAGGTTGATCAGGCACAGGGTACCCAGGGAACGCATCCGGTCCTTGAAGCTGTGCTGCTCCTGCTTGTCCGGCGCGATGCGCAGGAAGCCGTCCTGCTCGAACGCCTCCAGGTCCTCCGGGCTGACGCCGCCGGTCGTGGTCAGCAGCGGGCGCACGCGGAAAAGGACGTGGCGCGCGTCGTCCTCTTCCAGATATGCCAAGACGACCTGACCGCTCAGATCCATCCAATCACCTCATTCGCTTCGTTTTCATTTTATTTGGTTTATTTTAGCGGTTGGCGCGGGCGCCGTCAAGCCGGCGCCGCCTTGACGCCCCAAAGCGGCGGGTGATAAGATGCCGTTGGCGTTTTGGCCCGCGCGGCGGGGGAAATCCCGAAGCGGGCGGGCGGAAGGGGCGGGCAGATGGGCGACGGAACGACCCGGAACAAGCCGGAGCAGCGGCGGCAGCTGGGCGAGGTGGAGTATTTCGACCGGGGCA
>JAAZAQ010000009.1 GCA_012514225.1 Clostridiales bacterium
AAAGAAGGATTCTACTGCGCCCTGGGCACGCCGCTGGACCAACGCGGGGAACTGCTGTCCGGCAGCCTGAAAAAGCACGTCGACGGCCAGATTGAAAACGGTGCTTCCGGCCTGCTGCTGATGGGCACGATGGGCATGCTGGGCTGCATCCGCGACGACCAGTACGAGCCCATTGTGGCACAGGGCGTCCGCGCCGTCGCGGGGCGCGTGCCGCTGCTGGTCGGGGCGGCGGACAACAGCATCGCCCGGATGAAGGCGCGGCTGAAGGTGCTGGAGAAGTACCCGGTGGCGGCCGTCCTGACCGCGCCGTACTACTTCGGCATGGACCGGGGCGGCATGATGCGCTACTTCAAGGCCGCCGCGGAGGGTGACGGGAACGACCTGTACCTCTATGACCACCCCTTCACCGCCCGGCGGAAAATCGAGCTGGAGGACGTGCTGGAGCTGGCCGCGCTCCCCCGGTACAAGGGCATCAAGACCGGCGACGCCGTGCTGATCCGGAAGCTCCACGAATCAAAGGAGCTCAAGGCCGATTTCACGCCGATTTTCTCCAACTCCGACCTGTTTTCCATGGCCAAGGCCTTCGGCATCCACCGAACGCTGGACGGAATCTACGCCTGCTTCCCCAAGACCACCGGGGAAATGCAGCGGGCCTGGGACCGGGGGGATATGGCGGCGGGGAACGCGGCCGTCAACCGCATCATGAAGGCGCGCGACGGGATGATCGCGCTGGGCATCTGGCCGGCTTTCACGGCGGCGATGAACCTGCTGGGCTACGAGGGCAGCTTCGGCCCGGATTATGAGCGGGTCTTCGACCCGGACAAGGACGCCGCGCAGTTCGGGACCGTCCGCCGGCTGATGGAAGAAGCCGGCGAAATCGGGAAACCCGCTTGAACGCCGCGGGGATGTTCAGCCTGAAGGGCCGCGTCGCCATCGTGACCGGCGGGCGGGGCCTGTACGGCGCCCCCATCTCGGAGGGGCTGGCGGAGGCGGGCGCGCACGTCATCGTCGCCTCCAGGGACCGGGAAGCCTGCGACGCGTTCGCGGCCGGACTGCAGGGGAAAGGCCTGTCCGCGGAAGGCGCGCAGCTGGACCTGGCGGACGAGCGGAGCGTCAAGGCCCTGGCCGCGGAGGTGACAAATCGGCACGGCCGCATCGACGTATTGGTCAACAACGCCGTCAGCCGCGGGGATTACGGCGACTTTGAAACGCTGACGCGGGAGCGCATGGCCGCCTCCCTGGACGTCAACATCCTGGGCCTGATGTCGCTGACGCGGGAAGTCTTGAAGCCCATGAAAGCGGCGGGCGCCGGCAGCATCATCAACATCTCCTCCATCCAGGGGGTCACCGCGCCCCACTTCCCCTACTACGAAGAGGGGCAGAGCAGCCCGTCCGGGTACACCTTCGAAAAGTGGGGGCTGGTCGGCTTCACCAAGTGGCTGGCCGCGATGTACGGGAAGGACGGCATCCGGGCCAACGCCGTCAGCCCCGGGGGATACCACCCCCAGCTTCAGGAAACGCGGCCGCGGTTTTATGAGACCTACGCGCAGCACACGCCCCTCCATAAATGGCCGGACCGGGACGACATCAAGGGGCCGGTGTGCTTTCTGGCCAGCGACGCCGCCCGCTACGTCACCGGGCACAACCTGGTGATGGACGGCGGGTTTACGATCTGGTAAGCGGGGAAAGGAAGGCGGATGCTTAAATACTTCGTCAAAAGGCTGATCATGATGATTCCGATGATTGTCTTCATCAGCTTTCTGGTGTTCGTCGCATTGGACCTGACGCCGGGCGACCCGCTGACCGCGCAATTCTCGCCGGAGAGCATTTCCGGCCTGACCCATGAGCAGCTGGACGCGCTGCGGGAGGAAGCGGGCCTCAACGACTCGCTGGTGGTCAGGTACCTGCGCTGGTTCGGCGGGGTCCTCAAGGGGGATTTCGGCTACAGCATCCAGACGGGCACGCCCATCGGGAGCATCATCGCCAACCTGCTGCCCGCCACCATCTACCTGGCGCTGGCCGCGCTGGTGCTGTCGGTGCTGATGGGCCTGCTGTTCGGCATCCTGTCCGCAATCAAGCACAACACCATCATCGACTACCTGTCCTCCCTCTTCGGCGTCATCGGCATCTCCATGCCCGAGTTTTTTATCGGCATCCTGGCCATCCTGATTTTCGCCATCCAGCTGAAATGGTTCCCCGCCCAGGGCCGGACGGAAATCGGCGCGACCTTCTGGGTGAACCTGAAGTATATCCTGCTGCCGGCATTGAGCCTGGGCCTGGCGCTGACGGCCGCCCTGACCCGCTATACCCGCAACTCCATGCTGGACGTGATGAACAAGAACTACGTGAAGACCGCCCGCGCCAAGGGGCTGTCGGAGTGGAAGGTCTTCTACCGCCACGTCTTCCGCAACGCGCTGATGCCCATCAGCGTGCTCATCTGCCTGCGGCTGCCCATGCTCATCGGCGGCTCGGTCGTCATCGAGCAGGTCTTCGGCTACGCGGGCATCGGCTCCCGCCTGCTCACCGCCATCAACAGCAACGACTACCAGCTGGTGCTGTCCATCATTTTCCTGCTGTCCATCGTTTCGCTGCTGTCCAGCGTGCTCATCGACCTGATCACGGGCCTGCTGGACCCGCGCGTCCGGTACAATTAGGAAAGGGGAACGTTTTGGAAGCGAAGGCCCAGAAAATCGTCAAATCCAGCCGGATGCGCAACGTCGCGTCCAAGCTGGTGTCCAACAAGGCCGCGCTGCTCGGCCTGGCCATCATCGTCATCATCATCCTCCTATGCGCGCTGGCGCCGCTGATGACCCCCTACAACCCCACCAAGCCGGACTTCTCCGCCCAGGTCCAGCCGCCGGGAGGCGCCCATCCCTTCGGCACGGACAAGCTGGGCCGCGACATCCTGGCCAGGGTGCTCTACGGCGGCCGCGTCTCCATCCTCATCGGCCTGTCCGGCGCCGTGGGCGGGATGCTGCTGGGCGTCATCATCGGCAGCCTTTGCGGCTATTTCCGCGGCTGGCTGGACGCCGTATTCGTCAAGGTGGCGGAGCTGGTGTCCATCTTCCCGCAGATTCTGCTGGTGCTGGTGCTGGTCACCATCCTGCAGCAAAGCATGTACAACCTCATCATGATCTTCATCGCGACCGGCTGGGTCGCCACCTTCCGCATGGTGCGGGGCCGCTTCTTTTCCCTCAGGGAGGAGAGCTTCGTCGAGGCCTGCCGCGTCTTCGGGCTGGGCGACCTGTCCATCGCCTTCCGGCACATCCTGCCCAATTGCCTGGGCCCGGTCATCGTGCAGCTGACGCTGAACACGGCCGGCTTCATCCTGCAGGAAGCCGCCCTGTCCTTCATCGGCCTGGGCGTGCCCTCCGGCACCCCTACCTGGGGGAACATCATGAACGCCGCGAAGGAAATCGTCAGCATCAACCAGTACCCCTGGGTGTGGCTGGCGCCCGGCCTGGCCATCGCGCTGTTTGTCCTGGGCGTCAACTTCTTCGGCGACGGGCTGCGCGACGCGCTGGACCCCAAACAGATTTAGGAGCGCGAATGTCAGAAAACAAGGACATCCTGCTGAGCATCCGGAACCTCAAGACGCATTTCCACGTCAGGAAGCGGGTCATCCGCGCGGTGGACGGCGTCAGCCTGGACGTGCGCGCCGGGAAAACGCTGGGCCTGGTGGGCGAGAGCGGCTGCGGGAAAAGCATCACCGCGCACACCATCCTGCGGCTGCTGCCCAAGACCGCGCGGATCAAGGACGGGGAAATCATCTTCCATTCCAGGAAGCGCCAGCCGGTCGACCTGCTGAAGCTGCAGCCGTCCGGCAAGGAGATGCGCGGCATCCGGGGCAACGACATCTCCATGATATTCCAGGACCCCATGTCGTCCTTGAACCCGGTCTACCGCATCGGCGACCAGATTGTGGAAAGCATCCTGGAGCATGAGAACACCACCCGCGCCGAGGCGATGGAGCGGGCGCTGGAGATGCTTAAGCGCCTGAGCATCCCCAGTGCGGAGAAGCGCATCCGGGAGTATCCACACCAGTTTTCCGGGGGCATGAAGCAGCGCGTGATGATCGCCATGGGGCTTATCTGCAACCCCGAGCTGCTCATCGCGGACGAGCCCACCACCGCCCTGGACGTCACCATCCAGGCGCAAATTCTGGAACTGATGCAGGAGCTGCAGCGGCAGCTGGGCTTCACCATCATCCTCATCACCCACAACATGGGCATCGTCGCGGACGTGGCGGACGACGTCGCGGTCATGTACATGGGCAAAATCATGGAGTTCGGCAGCAAGGAGGACGTCTTCCTGCGGCCGTCCCACCCCTATACCCGGGCGCTGCTCAAATCCGTCCCCGTGCTGGGGAACAGCGGGCGGGACCTGCTGGAGCCCATCCGCGGCAGCACGCCCGACCCTTCCGACCTGCCGGAGGGATGCTCCTTCGCCCCCCGCTGCGATTTCGCGAAGCCGGAATGCGGGCAGGCGATTCCCTACGTCGACGTCGGGAACGGCCACCTGGTGCGCTGCGTCCTGGCCGAAGGCCGCGAGGTGCGCGATGGGCAATGAAATCCTCCTGGAACTGAAAAACATCCGCAAGTACTTCCCCGTCGAGGAGGGCATGTTCCGGCGGACCGTCGGCACGGTCAAGGCGGTGGACGACGTCTCCCTCTTCGTCCGCCGCGGGGAGACCCTGGGCCTGGTCGGCGAAAGCGGCTGCGGGAAAACCACCCTGGGGAAAATCATCGTGCGGCTGCACAAGCCGACGCAGGGGCAGTTGAACTACCGCCTGGACGACGGCGGGTTCAAGGACCTGCTCTCCCTGGACAAGCAGGAGAGCTTCCACGCGCACCGCCGCATCCAGATGGTCTTCCAGGACCCCTATTCCTCCCTGAACCCCGTCAAGACCATCCTGTCCGCCTTTGACGAGCCGATGCGCGTGCACGGCATGGCCAGCGCGAAGGAGCGCAAACAGCGCACGGCCGACCTGCTGGAAGCTGTCAACCTGAGAAGCGAGTACATGTACCGCTATCCGCACGAGTTTTCGGGCGGCCAGCTGCAGCGCATCAGCATCGCGCGCGCGCTTTGCATCAAGCCGGACCTCGTCGTGTGCGACGAGCCCGTGTCCGCGCTGGACGTTTCCATCCAGGCGCAGGTGCTCAACTTGATGAAGGAATTGCAGCGCCGGATGAACCTGACCTACGTGTTCATCGCTCACGACCTGTCGGTCGTGGAGTACATGAGCAACCGCATCGCCGTGATGTACCTGGGCAAGATCGTGGAGCTGGCCGGCTCCGGGGACTTGTACAGCCGTTACCGGCATCCCTATACCCGCGCCCTGCTCTCGGCCGTTCCCATCCCGGAAATCGGCGCGAAAAAGAGCCGCGTCGTCCTGGAGGGCGACGTCCCCTCCCCCATCAACCCGCCGGAGGGCTGCCGCTTCCATACCCGCTGCAGCTTCAGCCAGGCGCGCTGCGCGCAGGAGGAGCCCCCGCTGCGCCCCTATGCCGAGCACGAGGACCACTGGGTCGCCTGCCACTTCGCGGAAACACTGCACCAGGCGGATGACTGGGTCATCCAGCAACCATAAGGAGGCACCCAAGATGAACATGCGTCCCAGCAAGGTCCTCAAAAGGATGCGTTCCGGCGAAATCGCCACCTGCATCAAGCTGAACATCAGCTCCGCCCGAAACGTGGAGCTGGCGGCCCTGTGCGGGTTCGACTGCGTATGGGTGGACATGGAGCACGTGCCCTCCGGCATCGACTTCATCGAGGCCGCGGCGCTGGCTGCCAAGGCCTACGACTGCGACCTGGTCACCCGGGTGCCCCGGGGCGGCTACGGCAACTACATCCGTCCGCTGGAAGCGGACAGCACCGGCATCATGGTGCCCCACCTGATGGGCCTGGAAGACGCGAAAACCATCCAGTACTACACCAAGTTCCACCCCATCGGCCGCAGGCCGGTGGACGGCGGCAACGCGGACGGCGCCTACTGCATGATCAACGCCAAGGACTACTGCGAGCAGGCCAACCGGGAGCGCTTCGTCATCGTCCAGATTGAGGACCCCGAACCTTTGGACGAGCTGGAGGAAATCTGCGCCCTGCCCGGGATGGACATGATTTTCTTCGGACCGGCCGACTTCAGCCAGGGCGCGGGTATTCCCTTCGAGTGGGACAACCCGCTTATCGCGCAGACGCGCAAGCGCATCGCCGAGACCGCGCGGCGCCACGGCAAATTCGCCGGCACGGTGGGCGGGCCGGGCAACTTCGACGCGCTGGCGGACGAGGGCTTTACCTTCATCAACCTGGGCGCCGACGTCGTCGCCCTGGCGGAATACTTCCGCAGCATTTCCTCCCGCTGCACCGGCAAGCCCATCCGGGACGTGAAGGGCTGACCCGGCCATGAAAATATCCGCCAACGGCCTGTCGGAAATGACCCTGGGCACGGTGCAGCTGGGGCTGCGCTACGGCATCGCGAACACCCTGGGCAAGCCGGACCGCGGCACCGCCTGCCAGATGATTCAGGAAGCCATCCGGATGGGCGTCAACTCCCTGGATACGGCGCAGTCCTACGGCGACTCCGAGGAGGTCATCGGGGACTGCCTGCGGCAATACCCGGGGATGAGGGACGGGCTGGCGGTCACCAGCAAGCTGGTCGTCCAGACCCCCGACGGCGCCCCGGACAATGATTTCCAGCGCGAAATCACAGGAAAGGCGGCGGAGTCCTTAAAGCGGCTGGGTATCGGCCAGCTGCGTTTCTTCCTCCTCCACCAGGCGGCGGACATGTACAAGTCCGGCGGCGCCGTCGCCCGGGCGATGGAAAAGCTGGTCGCCTCCGGTGCGGCCGCCGGGGCCGGCGTTTCCGTTTACACGGAAAAGGACATCCGGGAAATGCTCCGTTACCCGGTCTTCACCGCCGTCCAGCTGCCCCTGAGCGTGTTCGACCAGAAGCTGATCGACTCCGGCATCCTGCCGGAGCTGGAGCGGCGCGGAATCACGGTGTTCGTGCGCAGCGTGTTTTCCCAGGGGCTGCTGTTCATGGAGCCGGAACGCATGACTAAGCCCGTGCTGGCCGAGTACATGCTGCCCCACCTGCTGCAGCTGCGCGCGCGCTGCAGGGAAATCGGCTGCACGCCTTCGGACTACGCGCTGTCCTTCATACGCCGCCTGCCCGGGGTGACCAGCCTGGTGCTGGGCGCCGAAAGCCGGGAGCAGGTACAGGAGGATGCCGCGATGTTCGGCCGCCCCCCGATGGGCGACCCGGAATATGAGACCGCGAGGCGCCTATTCGCCAAGGTGCCTTTTGACCGCATTATGGAAGCCCTGCGCTGAATATCAAGGAGAGGAGGGTGAACGCCGCGGCCGGAAACCGGCCCCGCCTGACGCGCCGGATTGTATAAAGCGGAATCGGCACGGATTGGCATCCCGTTTTCTGACACTGACCGACTGATAAGGAGAGAAAGATGAAAAAGAGACTTGCATGGTTCCTGTCCATCGCCCTGGTGCTCAGCCTGGCCTTCTCGCTGATGGCTCCCGCCGTCGCCGAGGAGAAGAAAGGCGTCGGGCCCAATATGCTCCTGCTCCCCTCGATGGAGAACATGAGCGACGTGTTCCCCTCCTGCTGGGACAACTACGGCCTGATCGGGCGCATGATGCTGTGGTCGCGCCTGCTGCGCCTCAACGCGGACCTGCAGCCGGTCTACGGCGACCTGGCGAAGGAGTGGGTCGCCTCCGAGGACGGGCTCAACTACACCTTCACCCTCAACGACAACATCAAGTGGCACGACGGCAAGGACCTGACGCCTGAAGACGTGGCCTACAGCATCAAGTTCGCCATGAAGGGCCCCGTCCTCAACGCCGTGATGCGCAACGCCTTCAGCACCATCAAGGGCATGAAGGAATTCCTGGCGGACGAGAACGCCAAGCCCGCGGACGAGGTGGAAGGCATCAAGGTGGACGGCAACGCCATCAGCTTCACCCTGGCGGAGCCGAGCGGCACCTTCCTGCTGTCCACCGCGCAGTTCAACATCCTGCCCAAGCACGAGCTGGAAAAGTACGAGCCCCTCACCTTCAAGACCTCCGCCTATTTCGCGATGCCCATCGGCTCGGGCCCCTACTTCGTGAAGGAGTTCCTGCCCAACGACTACGCGCTGTTCGAGGCGTTCCCGGACTACTTCGGCAAGAAGCCCCAGATTCAGCAGGTCAAGATGACCCAGATGACGCAGGCGGACTACCCCGCGCGCGCGCTGGCCGACGAGATTGACTTCTTCCACATCAACGACCTGGCGACCGCACAGGCGGCCGTGCAGAACCCCAACTATGAGATGCACTTCGTGGACATTTACTTCGTGCGCTACTTCATGTGGAACGCCCTGGGCGCCTCGGACCAGAACCCCGAGCTGTTCCAGGACATCCGCGCCCGTCGCGCCTTTGTTCACGCCATCGACCGCCAGGCCCTGGCCGACGGCCTGATGCCGCAGCAGGCCGCGCTGACGGACACCAAGGTGCCCGCCGCCTTCGACTACTACAACGGCGACGTGTACGAGCTGGACTACAACCCGGAGAAGGCCAAGCAGCTGCTGCAGGAAGCCAACTTCGACTTCTCCAAGACCGTCAAGCTGGCCGCCTACTACGCCGACCAGACGACCGCCAACTTCATGGACGCCATCGTCAGCTACCTGGGCGAGGTCGGCATCAAGGCCGAGTGGAAGCTGATGACCGGCGACATCACCGCCCAGCTCTACGACGTGCACGACTACGATTTCGTGTACGCGGGCCTGTCGGCGATGACGGTGGAGGAGGCCTACAACCCCTTCTACAGCGAGACCGTCAAGACCGGCCGCATGGGCATGGTCCAGCCCAAGGGCCTGACCAACATGGACGCGCTGCTTGAAAAACTGTGGGTCACCAGCGACCCCGAGGAGCGCAAGGCCATCCTCAAGGACATCCAGGTCGTGGAATCCGAGGAGATGTTCTGGTTCCTGCCGATGTTCTCCCTGAGGAACCTGCAGGTCTTCAACAAGGCCCGCGTGAACCTGCCCGCGGAGCTGGTGCTGTCCAACGAATGGTCCAACTACGAGCGTTACATCGACCAGTGGACCCTCAACCCCGGCGAGTAACAACAACCCCTGCGGCGGGGCTCCGGGCATCCGG
>JAAZAQ010000100.1 GCA_012514225.1 Clostridiales bacterium
ATCCAGCACACCGGCGCGTCCTCTTCCTTGGTGGTGTACCCCATGTAGGGGCCGGTGTCGGTAATCCGCTCGTCCACCGTCAGCCGGCCGCTGGTCAGGGCGGCCAGGCCGGTGACCATCTTGAAGATGGAGCCGGGTTCCGCGCGGGACTGGATGGCGAAGTTCCACAGCGGCCGCCGCTCGTCCAGCAGGATTTCGGCCACTTCCTTGCCGCCGGCCACCATCGCGTTGAGGTCGTAGGTGGGGTATTGCGCCATGGCCAGCACGCGCCCGGTGGCCACTTCCAGGACGACCATCGTGCCGGTGTCGGCCAGCTGCAGCGGATACTCGGTGAAGTCCCGCAGCTCGATTTTCGCCTTGTTGGTCTCCCGCCAGCGGTCGCGGAACATCTCCCGCTCCTGGACGCCGCGGGTGTACTCGACGTTGGCGGCGATGGCGCGCTCCGCCTCCCGCTGGAAGGGCTCGATGAGGGTCAGCTTGACGTTGTTGCCGTCCGTGGGGGGGGTGTAGCTCATCTGCCGCGTCAGGCGGCCCTGGTGGTCCTTCTCCATCACGCGGCTGCCCGTGCGGCTTAAAATATTGGGCGTCAGCCAGTTCTCCATCGAGCGCTCGATGCCGTCCCGGCCGATGATGTCGTTGAGCGCGTAACCCATAGGCCTGAGCTCCGTCGCGTAGTTGTCGCTCTCGCTGATGGGGCCGACGTAGCCGATGACCTGGGAGGCCAGGGTGCTGCGCGGGTAGACCCGCTTTTCCCCCACCTCGATGCCCATGCCGGGCAGGGACATGCTGCGCCCCGTAATCTCCGTCACCGCCTCGAAGGGGATGTCCTGGGCGATGACGACGGGCAGGGAGTTGAAGATGTTCATGCGCATCTCGGAGTACACCGCCATGACCGTCAGGGCGGTCGCCTCGTCCGTGCCCGGCTCCAGCTGGTATTTTTTGAACAGCTCGTTGTAGCAGTCCTCTGCCGTCGGGTAGCTGCGCTGGGAGAGGTAATGGTTGCCGCGCCACTGGCTTTCGCGGATGGCCCAGGCCTTTTCGGAGATGCCCTTCCCGAAGTTGAACTCAAACAGCGTCGTCTCCGGGTTGCGCTGGATGACGAAGTCGCTGAGCAGCTGGCCGCCGTAGGACTCGACGATGCGCTTGGTTTCCAGGATGGAGGGCGTGAAGCGCTTGAAGCCGGTTTCGTTGACCTGGGAGTTGGTCAGGAGGAAGTTGACGTTGTAGACGTCCTCGCTCATCGCCAGCACGACGGACTCCGCGTCGGTAATCATGCCGCGCTTGCCGGTCAGGCGGATGGTCTTGAAGCGGTCCGTCGTCGCGGCCGCCTGGTACTGCCCGGCGTTGACAATCTGCAGGCTGTGCAGCCGGAACACCAGGGTGCCGAACAGCAGCACCGTGACGATGCCGAAGATGATGTAGCGGCGGACCGTGGATTTTTCAAACTTCATGGGGCGTTTTCCTCCTTCCCGTCGCTTTCGGGGGCAGCGGTCTGGATGGGGTCAGGCGGGGGCGCGGGGCGGTCCTTGGGTTTGCGGTGCGGGAACCCGAAACGGCGGGTCTGCGGGGGCTCCGGCGCCTCGTCGGGCACCAGGGCCATCTGCCGCAGCGCCTCGCGGCCCGTCCCGATTTCGGCGTCGGAACCGGGGGCGGCAAACCTGCGCGGGCGCCGGTACAGCCCCAGGAAGGCGCGGGCGGGGAACATCGTGACGCAGCACAGCGCCGTGTAGGCGAGGGTGTAAAACACCCGCAGGAAGTGCCCCGCGCCCACCGGGATGCCGACCAGGGCGATGTAGATGAGCATGACGCCCTCGTACAGCCCGACCAGCATCAGGGCGTTGAGCAGGATGCGCAGGTGCGCGTTGAGGTCGTAGGGGGAGGTGCGCCGCAGCCGGAACCTGAACTTGCCCCGCTTGAACGGCGCCTTGATTTCGGCCGCCGCCTCGCTCTGGCGCTGGGCTTCCCGGACGCGGCGGATTTCCCGCTTGACGTCCGTCATGTCGGAAAACACCTGGGCGCACAGCAAGGCCAGTACCGGATAGATCAGGACGTAAAACAGCGGGATGGTCATCGCCATGGCTTCCAGGACGATGCCCAGCGTCGCCCCGGTGATGAAGGCGTAGAGCTTGCCGTAGCTGACGGTCATGATGGCGATGACGACCATCAGCAGGTTGGGCACGACGCCCAGCACCTTCAGGTGCGGCATCACGCTGACCTGGAACAAATAGTATAGCAGAATCAGCGCCATCGCGCGCAGGAAGCGGGACGCGGCCAGCGCGACCCCCCCGCGCTGGCGGGGCAGCGCGGTCAAGGGACGTCCTCCTCCACCGTGAGCTCCTCCGGCGAGAAGGTGGGCGAGGGCTCCGGCGTGACGGGAGGCGCGGAGGGTTCCACGGTGGGGGTGGTGTCCAGGATGACCGGCGCGTTGTAGACAACGCCGTCATCCGGCGCGGGCGTATCCCCCGGCGCGGGCGTGTCCCCCGGGGCGGGCGTGTCCGGCGGCGCGGGGCTTTCCGAGGGACCCGGCGTGGGGCCGGGCGTCTGGCCGGGCGCCAGTGTGCCGTCAGGCCCGGGGGAGCCGACAGGCTCTGGCTGCCCGATGAGGGTGGGCACCGGGCGGATGGAGGTCAGCGGGACGAAGGTCGGGGTCGCCGGCAGGGCGAGGCGCTCCGGTTCGGTATACGTCGGCCGGTAGCGGTAAATGATGACGTATTCCAGATGGTCGAAATCCGCGATGGGCTCCAGGACGATAAACTGCTTGGAGTCCTCCAGCCCCCGCGTGCTCTCCCGGACACGGCCGATCGGGATGCCCTTGGGCAGGCGCACGCCGGTGCCGGAGGTGACCACCAGGTCGCCCGGCCGGGGGAGGGTGGTGTAGGACAGGTAATACATCCGGCAGTTCTTCTGCCCGTCAATGGCCAGGGTGCCGGACACCGTCCCGGGGTCCCGGTTGGACTCGATGACCGCGGGGATGGAGCAGTCGGTGTCAATGATGCCCTTGACCAGGGTGCTGTCGGCCTTGGTGTCGTAGGTGATGCCCACCAGCGCGCCGGGGACGACGACCGCCATGTTGTCCTCCACCCCCTGCAGGCTGCCCACGTCCAGGGTGAGGGTGTAGGTGTAGTTGCTGGTGTCCCTGCCGATGATGTTGGCCTTCAGGCCGTTCAAGTTGGTGTTGCGGGACAGCTCGTCGTCCAGGTCCGCGTAGGCCTGCAGCTGCTGCTGCAGGGCGGTTGCCAGCATGGCCTGGTCCGTCAGCTCGTCCACCTTGTCCCGCAGGAGGTTGTACTCGTACTCCCAGTTGCTGCGGAGCTTGAGCATGCGCAGGTAGTCCACGATGAAATCGGTGCCGGAGGCGAAGGCGTTCTGCACCGGCGTTACGACCCTGGCCACCACGGCCCGGGGCGCCCTGAGGATGGGCGTGTCGAAAAACTGGGACAGCACCATGACGCCGATGACGGCCAGCAGCAGGATGGCGACCGTAATGCCAAGCAGGCGCGTAAAGGCGCGCTGGCGCTCCGTCCCGCCCTGCGCCGGCCGCTCCCGCTTCCTGCCGGCGCCGCGCGCCGGGCGCTTTTCCTTAGCCATTTTCGTCGCGCATGAAGTTGGAGCGCGTCAGCTTGGGAAGGATTTCGGAATTTTCCGCCATGTTGCCCACGCCCGCCGCGGCGCTGAGCATCGGGTCGCGCGCCAGGGTGACCGGCAGGTTCAGCTCCCCCGCCAGGAAGCGGTCCAGCCCGTACAGCTGCGCGCCGCCGCCCACCAGGTAGATGCCCTTGCGCAGGATGTCGCCGCACAGCTCCGGCGGGGTCTTGTCCAGGATTTCGCGGATGGCGTCCA
>JAAZAQ010000010.1 GCA_012514225.1 Clostridiales bacterium
AGCCCCTCTCCCGCATCCACCCGGAAATCGACATCGTCGCCACCCCGGCGGGCAGCCCGGTGGCCATGGTACACTGCAACAACTGCACCACCGACCTGAACGCATGGGTGTCCCTCTTTGAGGATTTCTGCAGGCGCGCAGGGCTGGATATCAGCCAGGACGCGCTGTACTCCGCCTTTTTTGACGCGGCGGAGGCCGCCGAGCCCGACGCCGGCGGCCTGACCGGCTACGGCTACTTCTCCGGCGAGCACATCACCGGCTTTGAGGAGGGGCGGCCCCTGCTGGTCTACCCGCCCCAGGCGCGGTTCTCCTTTGCCAATCTGGCGCGCAGCATCCTCTTCTCCAGCCTGGCGACGCTGAGCATCGGCATGGATGTCCTCAGGGAGGAGCAGGTCAAAATCGACAGCGTCCTGGGACACGGCGGGCTGTACAAGGGCGGCGCCGCCGGCCAGCGCTTCACCGCCGCGGCGCTGTCCACCCCGGTGTCGGTCATGGAGACCGCGGGGGAGGGGGGCGCCTGGGGGGCGGGCCTGCTGGCGGCCTACATGGCCTGGAAGCCTGAGGGGGAAAGCCTGCCGGACTACCTGAACGGCAAGGTGTTCGACCGCATGTCCGGCTCCCGGCTCGACCCGGACCCGCGCGATGTGGAAGGCTTTCAAGCTTACGTGAAGCGCTTCAAGGCCGGTTTCCCGGTCCAGCGCGCGGCGGTGGACCGCCTGGGCAAGGGCAAAACGGAGGGCGGCGATGCTTAAGAAACTCAGGGAGGCGGTGCTTCAGGCAAACCTGGCGCTACCGCGGCAGGGCCTGGTGAAGTATACCTGGGGCAACGCCAGCGCAAGGGACGCGGAGAGCGGGCTGGTCGTCATCAAGCCCAGCGGCGTGTCCTACGAGGGCATGCAGGCGGAGGACATGGTGGTATGCGACCTGACCGGCAAGGTCGTCAAAGGCAGGTGGCGCCCCTCCTCGGACACCCCCACCCACCTGGCGCTCTACCGCGAGTTTCCGGACATCGGCGGCATCGTGCACACCCATTCGCCGGAGGCGACCGCCTGGGCGCAGGCGGGGCTGGACATCCCCCTGTACGGCACCACCCACGCCGACTACTTCTTTGGCCCCGTGCCCTGCGCACGCGGGCTGACGCAGGAGGAAATCGCCGGCGAGTATGAGCTGAACACCGGCCTGGTCATGATCGAGACGCTGCGCCAGCGCGGCCTCAACCCCGCCCATGTGCCGGCGATGCTGTGCCTGTCCCACGGCTCCTTCGCCTGGGGGAAGGACGTGGAGGAGGCGGTCTTCCACGCCGGGGTGCTGGAGGAGGTCGCCCGCATCGCGCGGCTGACGCGCCTTGTCAACCCCCAGGCGCACGCGGCTGCCGACGCCATCCGCGACCGGCATTTCTTCCGCAAGCACGGCGAAAACGCCTATTACGGCCAGGGCGAAGCGAACTGACCCCGGCCGCGGCCGGGCGCGGGCGGCGGGGAACCCCGCCGCCTCCCGCGTTCCGGCGGTTATACGGAAACGCGAGGACGAGGGCATGGCGGAAAGCGGGAAACACAGGCTGATTTTCATCACGACGATGCTGGCCTTCGGCACCGTCGGCCTGTTTGTGCGCCGCGTCGGCCTGCCCTCCGCCGAGGTCTCCTTCTGGCGCGCCGTCATCGCCCTGGCCGCGATTGCCCTCTTCATGGGCGTGACCGGCAGGTTCGGCGCCTTAAAGGCGCTGAGGCCCCAGCTATGGCGCTTCCTGGTTTCCGGCGCCGTGATGGCGGCCAACTGGATTTTGCTGTTTGAGGCCATCCGCCACACGAGCATCGCGCTGGCCACACTGGCCTACTACCTGGCGCCCACCCTGGTCATCCTGGCCAGCGTCTGGCTGCTGCGCGAGCGCGTCAGCCCGCTGCAGGCGCTGTGCTTTGCCCTGTCCACCCTGGGCCTGGTCATGATGCTGGGCGTGTCCGGCGGCAGCGCGGGCGACCTGCGCGGCATCCTGCTGGCCCTGGGCTCGGCCGTGCTGTATGCCACGGTCATCATGATGAACCGCGCCGCGGGGGACGCGGACGGGGTGGCGCGCACCTTCGTCCAGTTCTGCGCCGCCGCGCTGGCGCTGCTGCCCTATCTGGCTTTCGGCCAGGGCTTCCAGGTGGCCCGGCTGGACGCCGGGGCGGCTTTGTCCCTGCTCGTGCTGGGCCTTTTCCATACGGGAATCTGCTACTGCCTGTACTTCACCGCCCTGCCCCATTTACGTGGCCAGCAGGTCGCCATCCTCAGCTACCTCGATCCCCTGGTGGCCGTGCTGCTGTCCGTCCTGCTGCTGGGCGAGCATGTCAGCCCTCTGCAGCTGCTGGGCGGCGGGCTGATGCTTCTGGGTGCGTTGCTCAACGAAACCCTGGCCAGGCGGCGGCGCGCCGCGCCCGCGGACGGGAGAAAGGAAGCCTGAACATGGTCAGATTCGGCACCGGCGGCTGGCGGGGCATCATCGGCCAGGACTTCATCGACGAAAACATCCGCAGGGTCGCTCAGGCGCTGGCGGACCTGGTGGCGGAGGGCAGCCGGCCCGCCCTGCCCGTCATGCTGGGCTTTGACCGGCGGTTCCTGTCTTTCGACGCCGCGCGCTGGTTCGCGGAGGTTCTCTGCGGCAACGGGCTCACGGTCTGGTTCATGAAGCGCAC
>JAAZAQ010000101.1 GCA_012514225.1 Clostridiales bacterium
AATCGGCCGGGTGAGCACCCGGGAGAAGACCATGCCCGCGACCGCCGCGACCGCCGCCACGGCGACAAAGAGAACGGCCATGTTGTTCTGCATGCTCAGCAGGCTTTGCATCATGTCCCGGACGGAGGACACCAGCAGCAGGACGCCGATGACGTGAGAGGACTGTACGATGCCCGCGGTCGAATAGCTGACCCACTCCTCGTTGGAGGCGAAACTCAGCATGTTCTGTCCACTCGCCGGCTCCCCCGTTTTGAGCGAATGGACGCCGTAGTCCGAGGTCTGGCCGGAAACAAGGATGCTGACGACCTCGGGATAGGAAAGCAGCCTGCCCATGGACTGCTGGAAGTTGTCCGACTGCACCTTGCCGTCCCGGTCCAGCAGCAGGACACGCCCGCCCAGTTCCGCGCCCGCGCGGCGCACGATGCGGTCCAGCTCCGCCGCGTCGGCGCGGCTCAGGGATTCGGCCGCGCTGACGGCCCATTTCTCCAGCCCCGCCCGGTCCGACTGGATGCGTACGCCAAAAAGGTAGTTGCCCAGCATGTTCGTCAGCGTGCCCGCCATGACCAGGAAGGATACGCCGATAATAAAAAAGAAAGCCAGCATGACTTTCCATCGGATGCTGGCGAAGGGCTTAGTCATCCCGGTCCGTGAAGTAATACCCGACCCCCCATTTCGTGAAGATGAACTCCGGCTGCGTGGGGTTGCGCTCCACCTTTTCCCTCAGGCGGCGGATGTGGACGTCCACTGTCCGCTCGTCCCCTGCGTAATCGTTCTTCCACACGGCGTCGAGCATCTCCTCCCGGCTGAACACCCGGCCGCGGTTGCTGATGAAAAGGCTCAGAAGGTCGAATTCCTTCGCCGTGAGCCGGATGTCCTTCCCGTCCAGGGTGACGGAGCGGTTGACGGAATTGACGGCCAGATCACGCACCCTAATCACCTTGCTGTCCTCGCCCGCGGCGGCGGGCGCCGAGCGGCGCAGGATGGTCTTGATGCGCGCCTTGACCTCCAGGATGTTGAAGGGCTTGGTCATATAGTCGTCCGCGCCGTACTCCAGGCCCAGGATTTTATCCATGTCCTCGCCCTTGGCGGTGAGCATGATGATGGGGACGTTGCTCGTCTCCCGGATGCGCTGGCAGACGACCACGCCGTCCATCTTGGGCAGCATCACGTCCAGCAGCACAAGGTCCACCGGGTTCTCGGAAAAAACCCGGAGGGCTTCCTCGCCGTCCGCGGCAGTCAGGATCTCATACCCGTCCTGCTCCAGCGTGAACTTGAGCCCCTTGATGAGAATCGGCTCGTCATCCACCAAAAGGATTCGCTTGGCCACCACGGATCATTCCTTCCCAACATCAATGAACTGCGTTGTTTTCTTGAAATGATTATAGCAAAACAAGGGGAAATTGCAAGCGATTCGCAATATAAACTTCATAATTCGGCAATCATTCGGCGATATCGGGGAATCCCGGTTCAAAAAAGCCCGCGGAGGTCTCCTTTTTCAATCGCCGCCTTCAGGCACAGGTAGGTCATCGCGGCGTCAAAACGCGCGTCGTGCAAGGCGCCCTGGGCGCCGAACCATTCCGCGGTCATCTCCCCGGTCCGTTCCTCGCCGATGCCGTAATACGCCGCAAGCTCCGAGAGCTTCGGCGGCTTGGGGCGGCCGGTGACCACCTTGCGCTGCATGTTCATGATGCCCGCTGCGAAGTTCATGGTGCAGAAGGTCCTCAGCTTTTTCATCTTCAGGCCGGCACGTTCCATCTCCACGCGCAGATAGCGCTCGTCAGCCTGCACGTTGTGCCCGACCAGCAAGTCGCAGGCGTTGAAGTCCCGGAGAATCGCCTCCGCGTCGTCCTCAAACCACCGTCCGCCGGACAGCAGCTGCAGGTCCTCCCGGCTCATCCCGTGCACTTCCATGGCGCCGGGGGACATCTCGTCGACCGAGAAAAAGAAGTTGCTGCCGCTGACCTTCCCGTCCGCCTCGGTCAGATAGGACAGCTGGCATATCTGCCCCGGCTCCAGGTCCGTGGCCTCCGTGTCCAGCACAATCAGTCGCACGCCCGCTCCTCAACCCAGCGCTTCGACGCGCTCGACGTCTTCTCGGTGGCCCAGCACCAGCAAGCTGTCCCCCTTTTCCAAGCGGGTATCCGCGCGCAAGTCCATAATCATGTCGTCCTTGCGGTATATGGCGAGGACGGACACCTGGAACCGCTTGCGGACGTCGACCTGCTGCAGGGTCTTCCCGAGCCAGTCCTTCGGGCAGGGCAGATAGACGATGACGTAATCCGAAC
>JAAZAQ010000102.1 GCA_012514225.1 Clostridiales bacterium
GCAGGCGGGCGTCGACTGGTCGAAAGAGTTCGCGCTCAACGCGGGCGGCAGCCGGCTGGAGCTGGCGGTCGTCCAGCGCGGCAGCCTGGGCGGCACCGTCTGGAACATGGACGGCAGCGGAACCGGCGTCAGCGGGATACCCATACGCCTGAACAGCGCGGACGGCAAAACCGTCGCTGAAACGCAGACCGGAGAAGACGGTTCCTATCTGTTTGACGGCCTTCTGCCGCTACCCTATACGGTCCATGCGCAGCTTCCGGATACGTATCGTTTCGCCCGCAGCGCGGACGCGACGGAGCGCCAAAGCGTGATTACCGCCGAACTGGCCGGCGCAAAGGCGTCCGAAGGCCACAGCGGCCTGCTGCGGCTGAAAATGGGCCAGGCAATGAGGAACCAGGACATCGGCATCGGCTCCATGGGCAAACTGGGCGACGTCGCCTGGCTGGACGTCAACAGGAACGGGATGCAGGACGCGGGCGAGCCCGGCGTGCCAGGCATCACGGTACGGTTGTACCGCCACGGCCAAGTGGCCGGCCAGGCTGAAACAGACGTCTACGGGCGCTACCTGATTGTAGAACTGTACCCCGGCAGCTATCGGGTGGAAGTGGAGATGCCCCCGGAACTGCAGCCCACCCTTATCCAGACGGATTTCCCGCTGGTCGCGAGCGTCCTTGGCCCCAGGGAAGGAAACATCGCGACGGCCGACGGCATCGTCGTCCCCAGCGGCGGCCGCAACCTGAACTGCGATTTCGGCTTCGTCCCTGTCCGCGAGGGCGTCCTGCCCGAGTCCCTCCTTCATCTGCCGCAGAAGGACTGGACGGGCGGCAACGAGCAAACCCCATCAAGGTAGATCAAACTGACATGAGGAGCCGCCGGGCGTGCCGGCGGCTCCTTGACTGATCTTGTATAGAGAGGCGTTTACTCTTCTTCCGGTTCCTCTGGCAGTTCGGCGTTGTGATATACGTTCATCACGTCGTCGCTGTCTTCCAGCATCTCCAGCAGCTTGACGGTTTTGGCCAGGTTCTCTTCGTCCTCCACGACCACCGAGGTCTGCGCGATCCGCTGCCGCTCGGCCGACAGGAAGGAGTACCCGCTGGTTTCAAGCGCCTCCCGGACGGCGGAAAAATCGTTGGGCGCGGTATAGATTTCAAAGCCCTCCTCGCCGGATTTCACGTCCTCAGCGCCTGCATCCAGGGCGCTGAGCATCAGCTCGTCCTCGTCGACGCCCGGGCTCCGCTCGACCAGCAGCAAGCCCTTGAAATCAAACATATAAGAGACGGAACCGTTGGTTCCCAGCGTGCCGCCGTTCTTGTCGAAGATGTGCCGGATTTCCGCGGCTGTCCGGTTGCGGTTGTCGGTCACGACCTCGGCGATGACCGCGACGCCGCCCGGCGCGTAGCCCTCGTACAGGATTTCCTCAAAAATCACGTTGCCGGATTCGCCCGCCGCCTTCTTGATGCTGCGGCTGATGTTGTCGTTTGGCATGTTGCTGGCCTTGGCCTTGGCGATGATATCCCTGAGTTTCCCGTTGACAGCCGGATCAGAACCGCCCTCGCGCACGGCGATGGCAATTTCCCGGCCGATTTTGGTAAAGACTTTCCCGCGCTCGGCGTCAGCCTTGCCTTTTTTATGCTTGATATTGGCCCACTTGGAATGACCGGACATGCATCCACTCCCTTTTCCCTGCGATTATACCGTGTTAATCATAGCATCCGGCGCTATGCCCGTCAATCGCGCCTGCAGCCGCTCAGCCCAGCGCCGCCAGGGCGCGGTCGGGATAATTGGTGATGAGGACGTCGGCGCCGGCTTCCGCCACCTTGCGCATGTCGCGGTCGTCGTTGACCGTCCAGACGTTCACGCGGCCGCCCGCGCGCTGCACGCGCGCATAAGCCTGCGGGTTTGAAAGCAAATCCATGTAGTGCGGGTGCAGCGCCTGCATGCCGCTCTTTAGAAGGTATTCGTCGGGGTTGAGCAGAAAGCAGCCGTACAGCAGCCCGCACGACGCTTCCGGATTGATGCGGCGAATCAAGCCCATGGAATAGTGGTTGAACGAGGAATAAATGACCCGGTCGTTCATTCCCAGCCTTTCCACCAGGTTAACGCACCGCTCCTCCAGCCCGGGATAGGGGTCGTTTGTGTTTTTCAGCTCGATGTTGACCGATAGGCCGGTCGGCCCGAGCAATTCAAGCACTTCCCCCAACGTTGGCGCGGTAGCCTTTTCATACTCCGGATGGGTGCGGTTGAAGAGATGCTTCTTGATATCCTTGAGCGTCATGCTGCCGACCAATCCGCTGCCGTCGGACAACCGGTCGATGCGCTCGTCATGCGTGACCAGCAACTCCTTGTCCCGCGTCAGATGCACATCCAATTCCACGCCGTGGGCGCCCTGATCAACCGCCAGCTGAAAAGCCTCCAGCGTGTTTTCCGGCGCGTAGCCGGAAGCGCCGCGATGCGCATAAACCAGTGTAGGCATCCGATTCCTCCTTGTGGTTATCCTTTGATTCAAATGAATGTGAGTTGTTGCAGCAAGCTCCCCTGGACTGCGGAAGCATCTTATCACAGCGGGCTGCACAGGGACAAGAAACTTGCCATCATACAACGCATCCGCTATAAATAAAAAAAAGGGAGGGACGCGGCATGCTTACGATCGAACGGTTCACCCGGCTGCTCGGCGAAGCCGCCGCCAGCCTTCCGCAGGACATCTTCGAGGGGCTCAACCTGGGCATCGGCGTCGCCGAGGGGAGTAAAACCCGCTCCGACACCGCGTCCGGAGCGCCCGCCCTGATTCTGGGGGAATACACGGCGAGCCGCCAGATGGGCCGCGGCATTTTGCTGTATTACGGCTCCTTCAGCAGGGTTTATCCGGATATGGAGGACGACGACGCGGGTTATGAAATCATCATGGACGTCCTCAAACACGAACTGCGGCATCACCTGGAGTCCCTCGCCGGCTCCAGGGAGCTGGAGTTCCTGGACGCGAAGCGGCTGTCCGAGCTTTAACCAATCAGAATCAGTTCAATACCAGGTCTGCAGGAAGGCCGTGACGCGCCAGTTCTCGTCCGTCAGGCGATACTGGAACACGTCCGGGTTCAGGCGTTCCTCTTCCGGCAGCATCGAAAGGTTCTTTTTTGGGTCCGCGGTCTTGCTGTCATACAGGTAGGTCAGCCGCTTGATGCGGTTGGCAAGGTTGCCTTCCACGGTTTCCAGCAGGTAAACCCCGTCGCCCCGGTTCTCCACCCGGGTGACCAGCCCGACGTGCAGGGTCTTGTACCCGCCCCGCCGCCCGTAAACGACCAGGTAACC
>JAAZAQ010000103.1 GCA_012514225.1 Clostridiales bacterium
GGCGAATCCCTTCTCCCGGGCGTAGGCCAGCAGTTCCTCCGCCGCCCGGATGTCCCCGCGCCGGTTCATCCGCTTCAGGACGCCGGGCGCCGCGTGCTGCAGCGGCAAATCCAGATAGCGGCAGACGTTCTGGAAGGAAGCCATGGTGTCAATCAGGCGCTTGTCCGTCTCGTCCGGGTAGCAGTAAAGCACGCGCAGCCA
The DNA here is from genome assembly GCA_012514225.1 of Clostridiales bacterium. Classification (GTDB taxonomy): domain Bacteria; phylum Bacillota; class Clostridia; order Christensenellales; family Aristaeellaceae; genus UBA6115. The sequence goes on from JAAZAQ010000103.1 coordinate 202, forward strand.
CTCCACGCCCGGCACCCGCGCGGCCTCTTCCACCAGGCCGGCCAGGGAACGGCCCTTCAGGTCGCTGCCATAGCGCGAGGTGTCCTGAGAAATCAGGATATGCTCCTTGACCCCCTGATTCGCCAGCGCGCGCATCTCGGCGAGGACGCTCTCCTGCGGCCTGGAGCGGAAACCGCCCCGGATGAGCGGGATGGCGCAGTAGGCGCAGCGGTTGTCGCAGCCTTCCGCCACGCGCACAAAGGCCGTGTAGGGCGGCGTGGTCAGCACCCGGCCGCAGCCGCTGAAGTCTTCCCCCCGCTGCGTGCTGCCCGCCTTTTCCCCCGCGAGCGCCCTGCGGATGAACCCCGGCAGTTCCGGATAGCGGGAAACGCCCGTCAATACGTCGATCTCGGGGATGTCCTTCTGCAGCTCGTCCCCGTAGCGCTGGGCCAGGCAGCCTGTCACGCACAGCACCCTGCAGCGGCCGGTCCGCTTGTATTCGGCCATCTCCAGAATCGCGTCGACGGATTCTTCCTTCGCCGGAGCGATAAAGCCGCAGGTGTTCACAACGAGCACCTCAGCCTGGCCCGGGTCGTCGGTAAACTGAAAGCCGTCTTCCTGCAGGAAAGACAGCATTTCTTCCGTGTCCACCCGGTTTTTCGCGCAGCCCAGGGAAACGACGCCTACCTTCATCCGCACTTCCATTCCCGATGCTTCAGCCGGGGCTGAGCAAGCGCATTTTACCATACCCCCGCCCCGCCCACAAGGCTTCGGGGGCAAAAAACAGAACAATCGTTCTTATTATTTATTCATCCGCCGCTTCAGCACCTCCGGCCGGGCGACGCTGAAACCGAAAAACCCCAGGGCGCGGGTCAGGCCCGCATACTCGCCGTGGCAGTAGGCGACGAGGCCGGCCTTGAGGAAGTCAAAGCGCCCGGAGGGGTCGGACAGGTCCTCCCGGACGCCGGCGGAAACGACCTCCCCGATGAACATCGTATGGGAGCCCAGCTCCAGCGCGCTTCTGACCTTGCAGGCAAGCCAGACCGGGCTTTGGGCGATGGCCGGCGCCTGCGACATGCCTTCGGCGGGCACGGCCTCCAGGCCGCAGGCGGCGAACTTGTCGGTGTCCCGCCCGGAGCGCACGCCGCAGAAATCCGCGGCCTTCAGCAGTTCACGGCCGACCAGGTTGACGACGAATTCCCCCGTGTCCCGGATGATGGGGTGGGAATGGCGGCCGGGCCGGACCGAGACGGACACCATGGGCGGGTCGGAGTTGACCGTGCCCGCCCAGGCGATGGTGATGATGTTGGGCCGTTCCCCGGCCCTGGCGCAGGTGACCATCACCGCCGGCGCGGGGGAGAGCAGGGTGCCCGGCTTGGTGGGGATAAATGCCATTTGGTTTCCCTTTCTGACGGATTTCCGCTAATCCGCCCGCGCCTCGATGCCGCGCAGGACGTCCGGCTCCCGGATGTCGCGGGTGCGGGTGAACATGATGCGGGTCAGGATGGCGCCGTTGCGGTAATACAGGCAGATAAAGGGGCAGTCCTCGGCGAAGAGGTCCTGGATCTGGAACAGCTTGGCCTGGTAGTCCTCCCGCCTGATGGCGGCGCGCAGTTCCTCGAACAGCTTGTCCATAGCCTTGGAGTCATAGCGCGAATAGTTGCCCGTGTTGCCCGACATCAGCAGGAAGCCGGGGTCCGGGGTGAAGTCCATGTTGAAACTGGCCATGCACAGGTCGTAGCTGCCCGCCGCCAGTTTCTCCTGCACCTCCCGGAAGGTCATGGAGGCGGAGGGCAGGCGGGCTTCAATGCCCACCGCGGCCAGCTGGGACACGATCTGGTTGGCGGCGTTGAGCCGCACGCTGTTGTCCTGCTCCTCATAGACGTAAAAGCGCAGCGACAGCTTGACGTTCTTCCCCTCCCGCATCATGTCCCGGATGCCGTCCCCGTCGCTGTCCTTCCAGCCCGCCTCGTCCAGCAGGCGGTTGGCCAGTTCAAGGTCCTGGCGGAAAACCGCCTCGTCGGCCTTGTACATCCAGCTGCCCGCGGGCAGGGGGGTGTCGGTGCGCTGCGCCATGCCCATGTAGGCGTTCTCGCTGATGGCGTCAAGGTTGAGCGCCGCGCGGATGGCCTTGCGGACCCTCACGTCCTCCAGCTCGTAGGAGCGGCGGTTGAGCATCAGCGTTTCCAGCTGCTTGGTGCGGTAGCTCAGGTTGAGGGAAGACACGCCGGAGCGGTACTGGGCCGCTGTCATGGAGCGGGTCAGCACGGCGTCCACCCGGTTGTACTCGTAGCTGGAAATCAGGTCGCGGTTGGCGGCGTGGAAGAGCGCGCTGATTTCCGAGATTTTTGGCTTTCCGCCCCACCAGTAGGAGTTCAGGGACAGCCACAGGTACTCCGCCGGCACGAACTGCTCCACCGCGTACGGCCCGGTGCCCGGCGGGTTCTCGTACTGCACGTAGGCCTTGGGGAGGATGGGGAAGTTCATCGCGTACAGGAAGCCGTAGTTCTTGCGCCCCGTGGTGATGACCACCGTGCGCTCGTCCGTCGCGGTGATTTTGCTGACGAAGTACTTCAAGGTCGCGTAGGCGCCCTTGTTGGGGTTGGCTTCGTCCGCCGCCAGGCGCAGGATTTCCTCGACCGTGGCGACCACGTCCGCGCTGGTCAGCGGGCTGCCGTCGTGGAAGACCACGCCCTCCCGCAAGGTAAAGGTCCAAGAGGCGCCGCTCGCGCTGGCTTCCCATTTTTCCGCCAGCGCCGGCTGGGGCAGGTAGTCGTCGTCCAGCGTGACCAGCGGCTCGTACACCAGGGAGGTCAGCGCCATGAACTCGCGCTCGACGGGCAGCAGGGGGTTGAGCATCCGGGTCGTGACCGACACGACGCCCAGCACCAGGCTTTCGCCGTTACTGCCCTGCGCGAGCGCGCCGCCCGGCGCCAGCAGAAGCAACAGCGCCAGGCAGGTCGCCCAGCGTCGCGCCCAGGTCTTCCTCATGGTAAATCGCATAGGCGTCCAGCACCTTTCTCACATAACTGCGGGTGTCATCGGCGGGGATTTGGTCCACCGCAATGGTTTTCTGGTCCTCGGCAAGCCGCAGGGCCCAGTCCTTCACGCTGCCGTCCCCCGCGTGGTAGGCCGCCGCGACCATGGCGGGGGAGCCGGAAAACAGGTTGCTCAGGTGGGCGAGGTAATACGCGCCCATCCGGATGTTGAAGTCCGGTTCAAACAGCATCTCCGGCCTGTATTCCGCGATGCCCAGCTTCTCCGCCAACCACACGCCGGTGTCCGGCATGATCTGCATCAGCCCCCGCGCGCCGACACGGCTGACGGCCAGGGGATTGAAGCTGCTTTCGCACTTGATGACGGCGGACACGAAGGAGGGGTCGATTCCGTACTCCCTTGCGTATTTCCGGATGGTTTCCAGATAGCCGGAATGCGCGCGTGCGCTGAGGTGCTCCTCCCGCCAGGCCTGCAGTCTCCGGGCTTCCTCCGCCCGCTGCACGCTCAGGGCGTTTATCCGGCCATTCTCCAGCGCGTAGGCGACGGCGCCCGCCAGGACGCCCAGCGCCAGGACAACCAGCAAAAGGGCGGGCAAACGCCACAGCGACGGGGCGGCAGGGTTGCCCCCGACGCGCCGCCCTGCGAGGGGCATATGCGCGGCGGGGGGAGGGTTCAAGCCAGGCGCGCCGGCCTGCGGCGGCGGGGGAAGGGGGGCGGGGCGCTGCACAGCTTCTTGCGCACCGGCCTGCGCCCGTCGGCGGGGCCTTGGTTTCGCGTTCCAGGGGGAATCAGCCAAGGGCAATCCTCCTCATCAAACCGTCCCACAGCGCCTCCGCGGCTTTTGCGCTGTCCCGTTTGTCCCCGATGGTCAGGATGACCCGGTCCGCGCGCCGCGCCTTCTCGTCCGGGGGCATCTGGCTTTCAACGCGCAGCCGGGCTTCGTTCAAGGTCATTCCGCGCGCCAGCAGGCGCTGCTCCTGGAGATGCCGGGGCGCCCACACGCACCAGACCTCCGCACACCGCCGGTCAAACCCGGTCTCGTACAGCAGCGGCACGTCCAGGACGACGGCGGGCTGGCCGGCCGCCTGTTCAATCCGGCGCTCCATTTCCGCAAACACCATCGGGTGCAAAATGGCGTTGAGCCGCGCGATTTCCGCCTTCTTCCCAAAGACCGCGCGGGCCAGCAGCGCGCGGTTCAATTCCTCCCCCGAAAACACGGCGTCCCCGAAGGCCTGCCGCACGGCGGGCAGCGCGTCGCCGCCCGGCGCGGTCAGCGCGCGGGAAATGCCGTCCGCGTCGACGACGGCTGCGCCCAGCGCCGCCAGTGTCTGGCTGACGTGGCTTTTCCCGCAGGCGATGCCCCCGGTCAGGCCGACGAGCCAGGTCTTATTTTGTGTCATACCAGCTGTAGCCCGTCTTGATGTCGCACTTCAGGGGCACCTCCAGCGCGATGACCTCCTCCATGCAGCGCTTGAGCGCCTGGCGCACCGGCCCCGCCTCGTTTTCCGGCGCCTCGATGATCAGCTCGTCGTGCACCGTCAGGATGAGCCGCGCCTGGAAGTTCCCCTCGCGCAATTCCCGGCTCACGCGCACCATTGCGGCCTTGATGATGTCGGCGGCCGTTCCCTGGATGGGGGTGTTCATCGCGGCGCGCTCGCCGAAGTTCCGGGTGTTCACGTTGCCGCTTTTCAGCTCGTCCAGCTTCCTGCGCCGGCCCATCAGGGTGGAGATGTAGCCGTGCTCGTAGCCGAAGCGCACCGATTCGTCCATGAAGCGCCGCACGCCCGGGTAATGCTCGAAGTACCGGGAGATGAAGTCCGCCGCCCTCTTGCGGGTGGAGCCGATGTTGCGCGCCAGCCCGAAATCGCTGATGCCGTAGACGATGCCGAAGTTGATGGCCTTGGCGTCCGAGCGCATTGCGGGCGTCACCTCGTCCAGCTCCACGCCGTTGATCTCGGCGGCCGTGTGGGTGTGGATATCCTGGTCCCGCCGGAAGGCCTCCCGCATTTCCTCGTCCCCGCTCATGTGCGCCAGGATGCGCAGCTCGATCTGGGAATAGTCCGCGTCGATGAGCACGTGCCCGGGCTTTGCGACAAAGGCGCGGCGGATATCCCGCCCCATTTCCGTCCGGATGGGGATGTTCTGCAGGTTGGGCTCGTTGGAGGAGATGCGCCCGGTGGAGGTGCCGGTCTGATCGAAGGTGGTGTGGATGCGGCCGCTGGCGTCCGTCTTGCGCAGCAGCGCGTCGATGTAGGTGCTGTTCAGCTTGGTCACCTGCCGGTATTCCAGGATGTCCTTGATGCTCGGGTGCAGGGGGAGGAGCGGCTCCAGCGCCTCCGCGTCCGTGCTGTAGCCGGACTTGGTCTTGCGCTGGGAGGGCAGTTTCAGGGTTTCGAACAGCACCTTGCCCAGTTGCTGCGGGCTGTTGAGGTTGAAGCCCGGGACCCCGGTTTCCCGGTAGACGGCCTCGCGCAGTTCTTCGGCGCGCCGGATGTATTCCTCGCCCAGGGCGCTGAGCACCTTGGCGTCCACCTGGAAGCCCACTTCCTCCATGTCGTAGAGCACTCGCACCAGCGGCAGCTCCACGTCGTGGAACAGGGCCTCCATCCAGGCTTCCTTCAGCTGCGCCGTCTGCCGGCCGTACAGGTCCATCACGCCCTGGGCGTCGCGCTGGGCGAAGGACTGCAGGGCGTAGCTCTTCTCCTGGGGGTTGTTCAGGTAGGCGGCGATCATGGTGTCAAAGACCAGCCGGTCCGCTTCCTTGTATTGCAGGTTCATCAGGTGGAACAGCCGCTTCGCGTCGTGGGCGGCGAACCCGCCCTTCAGCCGCGGCATCATCAGCCCCAGGGCCTCGCCGCTGGTCAGGCCGTCCGCCTGCTCGAACAGGCTCTGCTGGCGGGAGGCGCCCTGCAGGCGCGCGCGCCGTCCGTCCGGAAGCGCCAGGGACAGTTCCTCCGCGTTGGCGAACACGGCGGCCGGCGCCTCCGGCGGCGGCGTCAGAAAGGTCTCCAGTTCCTCCCGCCTGGCGATTTCCTGCCAGTCGGGCTTTGGCGCCTCCGTTCCGTCCGCCGTCTGCGGCGCGGTCGCCCGGGTCAGCCGGCGCAGGCGCTCCGACGCGCCGTTGAGCTGGTACTTCTGAAGGACGGGCAACCCGGCCGCCAGCTCGTCCAGCGCCGCCTCCTTCAGGCTCAGCGTCACGGGCGCGTCGCGCCGGATGGTGGCCAGCTCCCGGCTCATGCGGGCCTGGTCGGCGAACTGGACCAGCTTCTCGCCCAGCTTGCCCTTGACCTTGTCCGCGTTTTGAAGGGTGTTGTCCAGGGTGCCAAACTCCGAAAGCAGCTTCAGGGCGGTCTTCTCGCCCACCCCCGGCACCCCGGGGATGTTGTCGCTGCTGTCACCCATCAGGCCCTTCCAGTCGGTCACCTGCTCCGGCGTCACGCCGAAGTAGGCCTTGACCCCCGCCGGGTCGAAGAGCACGGTTTCGGAGATGCCCCGCTTGGTGAACAGCATGTGCACCCCGTCGTCCACCAGCTGCAGGTCGTCGTTGTCCCCGGTCACGATGAGGGCCTTGATGCCCCGCTGCTTGCACTGCAGCGACAGGGTGCCGATGAGGTCGTCCGCCTCGAAGCCCGGCAGGCTCAGCACCTGGATGCCCATGCCCTTCAGGATTTCCCGGACGGTGGCAAA
>JAAZAQ010000104.1 GCA_012514225.1 Clostridiales bacterium
AGGCGACGGATAAGGTCAAGTCGGTTTTCAGCCGCGACAACAGCTTTTTCTACGGCGCGGCCGGGCAGGGCGACAGCCGGTTCCCGGAGCCGGACGACCGCACGCCCGCACAGGGCGCGTACCCCGATTACCCCCCCCAGAACCCTTACGCGCCGCCGGGGGCACAGCAGGTATACTACCAAGGCGCGCCTTACCAGCAGCAGCCCGCGTTTGCCGGATACCAGCCCACCTACCAGCAGGCCGACCCGCAGGAGGCATACCGGCAACCGGCGCCCCCGCAAAGCTACGCCGGGGAACCGACACAGCCTTTCTCGCCCGTGCGCCAGGCCTGGCAAGCGCCCCAGGGTTACGCGCAGCAAATGCCCGAGCCTGCGCAGGCGCAAGGGGTTTCCCCCCAGCAGATGCAGTTGCAGCAGTTCCAGGCAGACGCCGGCGGACGCAACCGCCGCGCAGCACAGCACCAGCAGGCACAGCAACCGGCAGACAACCTGGTGCAGTTTCCCGGCGCTCCGCAGCCGGAGCCGGAAGCCCGGCCGATGGACGCCTACGTAATCAACGTCACCAACATGACCGGCTGCAGGCAGGCGATGACCTGCCTGCGAAAAGGCCAGTGCACCCTGGTGGTGATGGACCAGCTGGTGGACAAAACCGAGGTCCGCCGCTACGTGGATATGCTCAACGGGGCCTGCTTTGCCCTGGGCGGCACGATGACGCGCCTGTCCCTCAGGGTCGGCTTCTATATTCTGGCGCCCAACGGGATGATGGTGTACACAGACCCGGTGACCGCCAGCGCCAACGCGCCGCAGGCGCGCCCGGCGCCGCAGCAGAACCCCGGCCAGATTCCGGCGCAGGGGCAGCCCATTTATACGCAGCCTGCCGGCGCGCCCTACCAGGCGGCCCAGCCCGCATACCCACAGCAAAACGCCTACCCTCCGCAGCCAGCGTACGGCGCACAAAACCCCTACGCGCCGCCGGCGTATGAGCCGCAGGCAGGGTACGCGGGATATCAGGATGAACGCTACGCGCAGTGAGGCGCGGGATTTTTGCGATTGAAGGGAGAAGCACCATGGCCATCACCGTCACGATGATTGAGGAAAAGGAGTTCAAGACCAAGGTACGCGGCTACGACCAGCTGGAAGTGGACGAGTTCCTGGACGCCATCTGTGATGAAATCGAGAGCCTGAACGCCACCATCCAGCAGCTGCGCGACCAGCTCAAGCAGCAGCAGGCGTCCGTCCCCTTCATGCCCGCCGCCAGCGCCCCGCCCCCGCTCGCGCCCATCGCCGCCCCCGCGGTCCAGGAATGGCCCAGCGACCTGAAGACGGCGAAGCTGCTGCTGGAAAAGACCCAGAAAGCCTGTGACGAGGCGATGGCGGAAGCCAACCGGCGGGCGGATGACATTGTTAAGGAAGCGGAAGAGAGCGTGCCGGACCCGGAGCTGGAAGAGCTCGAGGCGCGCAAGGAGCAGCTGAAGAAGGAAATCGCGCAGCTGGAAACGGACGCGCAGAAGTTCAAGCTGCGCTTCCAGTCCATGCTCAAGGACCAGATCGACATCCTGGATTCGGAGATGTCCTAAGTGCGGTACGGCGCCATCGAAGCCGGCGGCACCAAGATGGTGATGGGCGTCTTCGACGCGGACATCCATCTTCTGGAGCAGGCCAGCATCCCGACCAAGACGCCGGAGGAAACCCTGCCGGCGATGATTGATTATTTCAAGGAGCACCCGGTCGACGCGCTGGGTATCGCAGCCTTCGGTCCGATTAACCTGCGCGCCTCCTCCCCGGACTATGGCACCATCCTCAACACGCCCAAGCTGGCCTGGCAGCGCTTTCCCCTGCTGGATACGCTCCGGGGCGGGCTGGGGCTTCCCTGCGGGATTGACACCGACGTCAACGCCGCGGCGCTGGCGGAGGTCAAGATGGGCGCCGCGATCGGGCTGGGCAGCTGCCTGTATTTCACCATCGGCACCGGCGTCGGCGGCGGGCTGTATACCGAAGGCCGGCTGGTGCATGGGTTGATGCACCCGGAGATGGGCCACGTGCTTCTCAGCCGGCACGAGGAGGACCCGCTGCTCAACGGCGTATGCCCTTACCACCCCAACTGCGCGGAGGGGTTCGCCTCCGGGCCTGCGATGCAGGCCCG